>JAODBQ010000590.1 GCA_025464045.1 Ilumatobacteraceae bacterium | reverse complement strand
GCGCCGCACCGTCCGACTCGGACTCCGCCCGTCCGACTCGGACTCCGGCCGTGCGACTCGGACTCGGACTCCGTCCGGCCGACCGGGTCAGCCGCCGGCGCGCTTGCGGGGGTCGGTGGGGAAGGCTCCGGCGTCGAGGATGCGCTGGGCGATGACCTCGGCGTCGGCGGTGATCCTCTCGATCTCGTCGCCCAAGGCCGCGACGAGGTGCACCTGCGAGGCGTCCGTCTGCTGCTCCAACAGCTCGCGCGCCTCCCGGCCGATCTCGGTCAGCACACCGCCGGCCGCCAACCCGCGCTGCTCGAGATCGGCCATCACCGCGGCGAGGCGATCGGCGTCCAGGCCACGCGTGCCGCTGTACTCGCCCAGGCCGAACCCGAGCCACAGCTCGGTCAGCACGTTGAGCGTGAACATGTCGTACCCGGCGGCCACGGCGGCAGCCAGGTGGCCGTCGCCGCGGTGCTCGCGGACCAGCTCGGCCGCACGCCACAACCGGCCGTGCGCGCTCGACGGCAACGGCAGCTCGCGCAGCGCGCTGAACAGCGGCCTGCCCATCCCGTCGACGCCGGCCAGCGCGGTGAGCAGCGGTTCGGCGATCGCCGTTGCCTCGTCAGCAGACGCCATGGCGGCAAGGCTCTCGGCGGCGCCGGTGGCGCGGGCTTCGAGCACATCCGAACGAGATGCAGCCGCGCGACCCTGCTCGTAGACGGCGCCGATCATCGCCGGCTCGAACACCCCGAACGTCGCTGCCACGACGGAGGACGCCGGCTCGCCGAGCGACGCTGCCCGACCCCAGACGTAGCCGTCGAAGAACCTCAGCCCGAGCGCCGTCACCCGTTCAGCGGCCTGACGCGACCACCAGCCCTGCGTGGCGATCGGTTCGAGCGCATCGCGCAGTCGTCGCGCCGGCGTCGACGGTACGGCGGGCGAAGCGATGGGCGTGGCGGGCGTCGTCATGAAGACCGCCACGATGTCGTCGTAGCTCACCGCCGGATCCTGGCAGGCGCGCCGCCGCGAGCCACGACATGAGCTCGACAGCGGATCCGCGCATCTCGACCACGTCCGCGTGCGTCTGATGTGTCGGCGGCGGATCGTGGCGATCCCATCGAGCGATCCGCCGCCAGTCCGGTTGACCCACCAACCGCCGCCCCAGCCTCCACGGTCACGGCATGGACCACCCCGAGGACCCACGTGGCAGCCTGAGCGGACGGCGCGTCAGCACCGTTGCGGGGCAGGGCGGGCGCCTCGGCCCTGCGGCTACACTCGGCGGCGAAGGCGATGGAGCCCGCCGAAACCGCCCGATCGTTGGGCTGATGGCCCCTACCGACATCATGAACCTCCGTTCGTCGTTGGTATGGGCTGCCCGTTGATCCGGGGCGAGTAGCCGAGACGGCCGGTCACCCGGAGCGGAGGCAATGGTGGCCGAACCGACGGGTCCCGAAATGCACGAGCACGCTCCCCACGGCAGGCGCACCGACCTCGCCGAGCGCTGGCGCACCGAGCTGCGCGAGCAGGCCGGTCTCGTCGTCCACCTCGTTCGGTGGATCGTGCTCGGCGCGATCGTCGGGGTGCTCGCCGGCCTCTCCTCGGCGGCGTTCCTGGAGGTCCTGAACTGGGTGACCGACGTCCGCGTCGCGCACGGCTGGCTGCTGTTCATGCTCCCGGTGGCCGGGCTCGCGGTCGGCCTCGTCTACCACCACCTCGGCGCGACGGCGGGGCGTGGCAACTCGTTGATCATCGAGGAGATCCACGATCCGGCGGAGTGGGTGCCGCGTCGGATGGCCCCGCTCGTCTTCGGAGGGACCATCGTGACCCACCTCGTCGGCGGGTCAGCCGGGCGCGAGGGCACCGCGATCCAGATGTCCGGCAGCCTCACCGACGGGTTGTCCCGGCTCGTGCGCCTGCGCCCGGCCGATCGGAGGCTGATGTTGATCGCCGCACTCGCGGGCGGCTTCGGGGCGGTGTTCGGCGTGCCCATCGCCGGTTGCGTCTTCGCGCTCGAGGTGCAGGCCGTCGGTCGCATGCGCTACGACGCGCTCGTCCCTGCGCTCTCCGCATCGGTGGTCGGTGATCTCGTCGTGCGCGCCGTCGGCGTCGAGCACACCGCGCTCCCCCGGCTCGGCGACGTGCACCTCACCGCCGGGCTCGCCGCGAAGGTTGCGCTCGCCGGGCTCGTGTTCGGATTGATGAGCATCGTCTTCATCGAGCTGACGCACGCGATCAAGGCGACGCTCGCCGCGCACGTCGGTTGGGCCCCGCTACGACCGGTGATCGGCGGCGTGGCGATCATCGCGCTCGTCGGGCTGGTCGGGACGCGCGACTACCTCGGCCTGTCCATCCCGCTGATCACCAAGGCCACCGCGGGTGGTGCCGGGATCATCGGCGCGGCGTTCGCGCTCAAGCTCCTGTTCACCGCGATCACGCTCGGCTCGGGGTTCCAGGGCGGCGAGGTGACGCCGTTGTTCGTGATCGGCGCCTTGCTCGGCGTCACCATGGGTCGACTGCTGGACGTGCCCGTGCCGTTGATGGCGGCGATCGGGTTCGTCGCCGTCTTCGCCGGCGCGGCGAACGTGCCGCTGGCGTGCACCGTGATGGGCATCGAGCTGTTCGGCGGGAGTGCGGTCGTGCCGTTCGCGATCGGCTGCATCGTCTCGTACGTCTTCTCGTCGCACCGCGGCATCTACGACAGCCAACGCATCGACAGCCCGAAGGGATCGGCGAGGTTCCCGGCGTCGACGAAGCTCGCGGACGTGCGCAAGCGGCGGTCGCCGGCCGGCCGGCCACGTGAGGACGCCGTCCGTGACCGTGGCGGAACCCGGACGGCCGAGGGCGTGGATCCCACCGAGCGCGCAGACCCTTGAGCGGCGAGATCCTCGACAGCATCGCCGGCCACCCACGGCGAGCTCGACGGCACGCCGCACGCGCTGGTCACGCGCACCCTCTCGGGCGCGATGGCCAGCGTCTGCGCGTTCGTGGCCACGTGTCGCGCCGGTGACGCGATCGTCGTGACGCGGTCGTCGATCGGGGGCCACGTCACGCATCACACCGCCGGCGCGGCTGGTCTGTTCGGGCTGGACATCTGCGCGGGTCCGGTCGACCGGTCGCGGTTCACCGTCGATCTCGACGGTCTGGCCGAGCTCGCCGACCGCGTCCAACCGGCGCGCGAACCTGTTGGCCAGCGCGATCGGGGGTCCCGGGCGGACGTCGGAGTCCGAGTCGTTGGGTCGTGGTCCGAGTCGCTGGAGCGGGCCCGAGTCGCTGGAGGAGGTTGTTGCGGCCGCACGACTCGCGCCCCCTCGAACGACTCGGACCACGAGCCAGCGACTCGGACCACGACCCAACGACTCGGACGGCCATGCTCCGGAGGCGGAGCGACCGGACGCCGGAGCGGCGTCGCCAACCTGCCCGTCCGCCACCCCGCGAGGATCAGTTGGGGTGTCGCCTCGGCGCGGGTGCGGGTTCAGCGCGGGCCGGCGGGGCCGAGCACGGAGTCGATCGAGGGGGCCGGCCTGGTGGTGTCGTCGTCATCGTCGTCCAGGGAGCCGCGCTGGTCGAGCAGGTAGAGCAACCCGAACGCCGGCGCGACGATGGACAGCGCGACTGCGGCGATCACCGCGAGCCAGATGAGGGTGACGGTCGGGGATGCGGCGTCCTTGATCGTCAGCTGGCCCGGCAGGATGTCCGGGTACTGGGCGACGCCCCACGCGGTCACGACGGTCGCCACGGCACCCGCAGCCAGTGCTCGCGACAGGACGCTGCCGGGGCGGCGCACGAGGACCACCACCGTCGCCAGCCCGC
>JAODBQ010000561.1 GCA_025464045.1 Ilumatobacteraceae bacterium | reverse complement strand
GCCACCATCCATTCCACGCAGCAGCTCACGAGCCCATGACGACGTGGAACGATGCCGAGGTTCGGTGCACCGCAGGCGGCGATCGCCGCCGGCGGCGTCGATGAGCAGACTGGCGTCGAGGCCCATTGCCTCCGCCAGGGCGATCGTCGCCGCACCCTGAAGGCAGCCGGAACGCAGCAGTTCCGGGTGGCACCCGGTCGTGTCAGCCACTAGCGGGGATGACTCGTGGTCTTGCCTCGGTGACCATGTCGGTAGGCAGGACGCGAGAGACGAAGGAGTCACCTCATGACTCCAGCCGACGCCGCCTCGAAGCTTGTCGACAGCGGTGACCGAGCCGGTAGACGCCGAAGACGGCAGCCGCTCATCCACGACCAGCACTGGAGTCCCCATGACCGCGGCCATCAACTCGCATGCACCGGAGAGCAACCGGGCACGTCGTCCGAGCACTCGTCCGATGAACGTCCACGCCGACGACGTCTCGAACGCACCGCCGTCGGCCGGGTCCTCTCGTCTCGGGCGCCTCGGCCTCGGCGTCACCCTCGGCGCGGCGCTCGTCGTCGTCCTCGACTTCAGCATCGTCAACGTCGCGCTGCCGTCGCTGAGCGCCGCGATGGGGGTGTCGACCATGACCGCGGAATGGGTGGTCACGGCCTACGCGTTGACGTTTGGGGGGTTGCTCGTCGTCGGTGGCCGGGCGAGCGACCTGTTCGGCAGGTCGCGGTTGCTGGTCGCTGGGCTCGTGGCGTTCGCGCTCGCGTCGGCGGTCGGCGGCGTCGCGGCGAACTTCGCGATGCTCGTTGCGGCGCGGGCGACACAGGGCGTGGCCGCCGCGCTGGTCGCGCCGGCCGCACTGTCGATCCTCACCACCAGCTTCCCCGAAGGCCGAGCCCGCGAGCGCGTCCTCGGCTACTTCGGCATGACGGCATCGATCGGCTTCGTCGTCGGGCTCGTGGCCGGTGGAGCACTCGTCGACACGGTCGGCTGGAGGGGTGTGTTCTTCGTGAACGTTCCCGTGTGCCTCGCGTTGGCGGCACTCGGACACAAGGCGCTGCCAGCGGCGACCACGGTCGTCGGCGACCACCACCTCGACCTTCCCGGCGCCATTCTCGTGACGGCCGGGATGGCCGCGCTGGTGTACGCGCCGACGATCGGCACGAACGACGGGTGGGGATCCGTCCCGTTCGTCGCCTGCCTCCTGGTGAGCTTCGTGCTGATGGTGGCGTTCCTCATCGTCGAGCGGCGCAGCCGCCAGCCAGTCCTGCCGCTGTCGATCTTTCGTCATCACGCCCTTGCCGTGGGCGATGTGCTGATGGCCCTGGTCGGCGCCTGGCTGGCTGGCGAGGTGCTGGTGCTGAGCTTGTACAGCCAGCAGGTGCTCGGTTACTCGCCGCTCCTGGCCGGTCTGATCGCCATACCACAGGGCGTCGGAGGACTCCTGCGCGGCCTGGTCGCCGCCCCGCTGCTCAGGCGAACGGGGCTGAGGTGGTTCCTCGTCGGGAACTGGATCCTCGCCGCGGTGAGCATCGCGGTGCTCTTCCGCTCCAGCATGACGAGCCACTACCCGCTGCTCGGACTCGCCCTGCTCGGCATTGGCTTCGGATCGACGAACGTCGTCTTCGGGGGCACGGTCGCGGGCAGCACGGGCGTCCCGAACGATGAGCAAGGCGTTGCGGGCGCTCTCGTCAACGCAGCTCGTCAGATCGGCGCGGCCATCGGCGTGGCCGTGGTCCTCTCCGTCGCCCTCGGCGCGCGTGCATCCGCGTCGAGCAACGACGGGGCCTCGGGGTACCGCCTGGCCCTGATGTGTTGGGCCGGCATCGGCGTCGCAGGCGCTCTCTTGAGCTTCGCTCTGCCCGGCCGTCGGCGCACCGCTGGCTGAACCCGCGTCGACGCGGTGAGCCGAGCTCGACCGGCTGTGCTAGCTCCGGTCGAGAGGGACCCGAACGACCAGCGACGTCCCGCTCCCCGTCGGGCTCGCGACCTCGATGATGCCGCCGAGCGCCTCGATGCGATCTCTGAGCCCGACCAGTCCCGATCCTCGTGTCGGGTCTGCGCCACCGACGCCATCGTCGCGGATCGACAGCTGGACGGTCGTGCCATCTGCCTCCAGATGGACGTGCACCATCGCGGCGCCGGCGTGCTTCGCGGCGTTGGTCAGCGCTTCTGACACGACGTAGTAGACCGCCACCTCGACCCGGTCCGGCATCCGCCGGTCGTCACCGAGGTCGAGCTCGACCGGGAGCGCAGAGCGACGTGCCAACGTGCGCAGTGCTGGGCCCAGCCCACCCCTCGAGAGGATGGCCGGGTGTATCCCTCGGGACATCTCCTGAAGGTCGTTGACCGCAGCGCCCAGATCCTGGACGACCTGGGACAACTGCTCGGTGAGACCAGGGAGTTCGGTCGGCACCATCGCCTGCGCGACCCGGAGCTCGAGACCGACCGCCACCAGGCGCTGCTGGGTGCCGTCGTGGAGATCGCGTTCGATGCGGCGACGGGTGTCGTCGGCAGCGGCCACGACCCGGGCCCGAGAGGCGGTCAGCTCGGCCCGGTTCTCGGCGTTGGCGATGGCCGTCGCGAAGAGCTCGCTGAAGCTCGACATGCGTTCCTCGGTGTCCGGCGACAGCGGTGCGCCCGTCGTCAACGCCACCATCGCACCCCACAGGTTGCCCTCGACGATGATCGGGCTGGCGACCACCGAGTGGACACCCAGTGCTGGCAGTTCAGCGACGACATGGCTGGACACACCGTCGAGGTGCTCGTCGAACCGAGCAGCGCGGCCGGTCCGCAACACCTCGAGCGCGACCGCGGCATCGCTGGGCTCCCACCGGGTCCCGATCGGCAGCAACCGCTGGACATCTTGGCCCCGCGCGACGACTGTCGCGGCACCGTCGGGTCCGACGCGAGCGAGGCCGGCGGTTTGGGCGCCGACGAGCCTGGCGACCTCGTCAGCGACCGCTTCGAAGATCTCGGCTGGCGGTACTCCGCGGGCGACGAGCGTCGCGGTGCGGCGGAGCGCTGCCTGCTCGTCCACGAGCCGGGTGACGGCGTCGCGGTTCGCCTCGAGGGAGCGCGCCATGATGTTGAACGAGCGGTCGAGCGAGCCGATCTCTCCCGTCGCCGATTCAGGCAGTCTCGTGGTCAGGTCACCGCTGGCGAGGCGGCCGGCCATGGCGGCGGCTCGGCGTACCGGTCTCACGATCGCTCCGGCGATGTACCCGCCACAGCATGCGATCAGCAGCACCGATCCCACGAGTCCGACCGTCGCGGCAAGCGTCGCGCGCCGGGCGGCGTCGTTCGCGCGGTCTCGGCGCTGAGCGAGGGGAGTTGCTTCCAACGTGCGGTAGCGGTCGAACTCGGCACGAATCGCGTCGACACGTTGCTTTCCTTCCGCGGTCGGCTCGACACCCGAAGCCGCCGGGTCGTCGCGCCGGGCCGCTGCCACCAGCGGGACGGCGTAGTCGTCGATGTACGACTCGATGTCGGCGCGGACCCGTCGCGCCAGCGGGTCCTCGACCGGATCGTCGGTGAGATCCACGAGTTGCGCGGCCCGATCGGGAAAGGCCGCCTGCGCCCGATCGAACGGCTCCAGGAATCGCTCGTCGTGGGTGAGGAGGAACCCACGGACGCCGGTCTCGAGATCGATGACGAGCCGCTCGAGATCGTCGACCAGTGTGAGCTCCTGGACGGAGTCGTTGAACTGCCGCTCCCAATCTCGTTGCGCGGCGATGGCGACGAGCGAGAAGGCGAACGAAGCGCCAACCGTCACCGCGAGGATCGTGCTCGCGATCACCGTCCGGGAGGTGAGCCGGCCGCTCACGTCCAGGGTCGTGCCAGTTCGAGATCGCTCCCAGCAGATCGCGTGGTCACCAACGCGACGCTATCGCCCTGCTCACGGTGGGCGCGGGCCCTGCCGACCCCGTCGACCGGCCGGTACGGACGGCCTCCACGTTCCTCGGCGCCGCTCGTCCGATCCCGCGCCGGGCAGGTTGTGCCTCGCTGCCATGAGGCCGGCAATGGCCCGACGCGAGAGGTCGGACTTCGACACGAACCCGATGGCGTGGCTGGCGTCGATGAGGTCCACGAGGTCCTGCTCCGGGCTCGCCGACATGAGGATGACCGGCGACCGAGCCGTACCCGTCCCGACGGCGAGGTGGCGGGCCAGGTCGAAGCCGCTGTCGTCACCAAGATCGACGTCGACGAGGGTCACGTCGGGTTGGAGCTCGTCGACACGACGGAGCGCTTCCGCGCTCGTCGCTGCGACCGCCACCACGTTCATGCCCTCTTGTTCGAGGAGATGACGGGCGGCCTCGAGGAAGTGGTCGTTGTCGTCGACGATGAGTACGCGCATGATCTCGATCCCGACGCCAGGATGACATCCCGACGCGGTCGTGGCATTCCCGCTACCGGGAATCTCGGGCGTCCTCCCCGGAGCGTGCGCTCGCCACGCGATCCGCTCGCCGGGATCGCCCCGATGGAGGATAATCGTGGGGTGCCGACGACGGAGGTTCCACCCGCTCCGCGGGTGGTGCTCGCCGATGACGATGTGCTGCTGCGTGAAGGTCTCGCCAGCCTGTTCGAGCGCTCCGGGTTCGACGTGGTCGGCCAGGCCGGCGATGCGGTCGAGCTGCTCGCCCTGGCCCATTCGACGGAGCCGGACGTGGCGATCATCGACATCCGGATGCCACCGACGCACGCGACCGAGGGTCTCGAAGCGGCGCGGGCGATTCGTGAGGAGCTGCCCCACACGGCCATCGTCGTGCTGTCCGCGCACGTCGAGGTGGACGAGGCGATGGAGCTGTTGGCCGCCGGGGCGCGCATCGGCTACCTGTTGAAGAGCCGCGTCACGGACATCGGTGAGTTCATCGAGACGGTCCGGCGCATCACTGCGGGCGCCGCGGTGGTCGATCCTTCACTCGTGCAGGAGCTCGTCAACGCCCGCCGACGGCGTGATCCCTTGGACGTGCTCTCACCGCGTGAGCGCGAGGTCCTCGCGCTGATGGCCGAGGGTTCGTCCAACGCCGGCATCGCCGGTCGGATCTTCGTCTCTGAGGGCACGGTCGAGAAGCACGTCCGCAGCATCCTGACGAAGCTCGACCTGCCAGAGAGCGCGACCGATCATCGTCGGGTGCTGGCGGTGCTCAGGTTCCTCGAAGCGCGCTAGGCACGGTCCGGCGTCGACGCCCGGCGAGCGTCTCAGGACGTGGTCAGCAGGAAGTCCTCGGGCTCGCGATAGGTGAGGCTCGTGGAGACATCGTCGGCGGTGACGACCTGCGGATGGGTGTGGTACGCGTCGGCGACAGTGCCTGCGGACACCACTCGCGCGTCATACGGACAGATGATCGTTGCCGGCGACGACGCCAGGGACAGGTTGAGCATCGACTCGTAACGGGTCCACGTCGCGGCCTCGGGCTGGGATCGTCCGGCCCACACCGGCTCTCCGATGACCCGGATCCATGGAGATCCGCGTTCGAACTGCGCGTTGATGAACGACCGGTAGTTGGTCAGCGCCTCGGCGGGGGAGCGGTACCACGTGGCCGAGTCGGTGAACTCGATGCGCGCGGCATCGTCACCGAGTGCCTGGCGGAGCAGGCGGGTCTGCCGGCGCGCAGTCACGACCAGCGTGCAGTCGTTGCGGATCATGCCTTCGCGAAGGAAGGGAACGATGAAATCGAGGTACTGATCGTCCGATTCGTAGATGAGGACGCGGTGCTCGAGGAGGTTCCGCTCGACGCTCGTCCGCCCACCGACGAGGTAATCGATGCTGACGTTGAGCGCTCGCGCGAGCGCCACGAGGCTGGCGAGGCGGACATCCTGGCGCCGACCGGATTCGATCTGGGCGATCGCGGCGGCGCTCAATCCCGAGTGGTACGCAAGTGCTTCGCGGCTCCATCGGGCTCGTTCTCTGGCCGATCGGAGCGAAGTTCCGACTGAGGACGAGGTCACCATTTTCCCCTCCGGCGTTGATCATCACGAAACGATCCGAGATACTAGTGTCAACTGACACCGTCAGGTGACGCTGTCAAGGTATCACACGGAGTCCGCGATGACTGAAATGGGTCAGTTGGAGAACCCAGACGATCCGTACCGGCGCTGGGTGGCGATGTGGCAGGAGGCGGTGCGCGCCAGCCACTCGGTGATCGGGCTCGCCGAGCTGTCGAGCGCACGGTTCCTGGCGCTTTCGCGGCGCGGGGCGGAGATGCTCGGAACGTCAGTAGAGGGCGGAGTCGGATTGAGCTACGTCGCGGTGGTGGAACCTCCACGCGTGGCTGACGAGGCGTTCCGGCTGGCGCGCGAAGGGATTCTCGACGGGTGCCAGACACGCCGCACGCTCCGGCGACCCGACGGTTCCGTCGTCGACGTACAGGCGACCGGATGGGCGATCCGCTCCTCTGTGGGGCCCGACCTCGGACTCTGGATGGCTTCCGAGGTTCTCAGTACTGGCGACGCGGCCACCGCTGAGGAGGTCGTCGATCCTCCCTTTCTGCGTCAACATCAGTTCACGCAGGAAGGTGATCGGGTCACGCTCGACGACCACTGGCGAGTGACCAGCCTCCGCTCGAGATCAGGCTCGCTCCTCGGCCGCACCGCCGAAGAGCTCCTCGCGACCTCGTTCATCGACCTCACCCACCCCGACGACCTGGCTGCTCTGCTCTTCGCTTTCGCGCGGGCCACGACGGATCGGACCGCGCGGGCCCTCGTCCGATTGCGCCACAAGGACCAGACCTGGCGGGTGATCCAAGCGGCGCCGGCGGTCGTCGTGGACGGCGCCGGGACCACGCACGTCACCCTCTTCGTGCACGCGGAGGAGGACCTGGACGCGTCTGAGTCACGCTGCGGAGTGAATGGCATCCCGGGACACCTCCGCCGCATCGCGGACCAGATCGAGACTGCTGGCATGCTCGCGCCGCTCGAGGCAGCAGCCGACGTCCTCAGAGTCGCCACTACGACCGACCTGACCCCCCGCCAATGGGAGATCGTCGCCCGTTTGATCCGGGGGCAGCGTGTGCCAACCATCGCGGCCGAGACATATCTGAGTCGAAGCACGGTCAGGAATCATCTCAGCGCCATCTTCGCCAAGGTCGGGGTCCACTCCCAGGAGCAGCTGCTCGCGCTCTTTCGCAACGAAGCGCGCAAGGGCCTGCCTGAACCGTCATGACCCTGCAGGCGGCTCACGCCGCCTGGAGCCGGGTGCGAGGATCGAACTCGCCACCTCATGATTACAAGACACGTTTCAGACCCCGTCGCGCCCGCGACGGGCTACATCGTCTTCGGGTAGTACT
>JAODBQ010000534.1 GCA_025464045.1 Ilumatobacteraceae bacterium | reverse complement strand
GACGATGCGGGCAGGAGAGTCACGAGCAACGGGTACCAGCCCGCCGACATCACGAGGGCGGCGCCGGCGACGACGAGCTGGCCGAGCCGGCGAGCGAGCCGCGGCGGACCGGCGACGAGGTACACGAGCACGAACGCGGGCAGCACGATGAACGCCTGGAGCATCTTCGTGTTGAACGCCAGCCCGGTCAGCACGGCGGCGACGACCAGCGGCCGCGTGCGACCGGACTCGACCGCGTTCCAGATGCCCCACGCGGCGGCGAGCCCGAGGAACGTCAACGTCGCGTCCGGGTTGTTGCTGCGGGCCATCGCCGTGGCGATCGGCGTCAGCGCGAACGCGACGGCGGCGACGTGGGCGGCGACGTCACCGCGCCAGCGGCGCACGAGGTGGTGCAGGATCAGGACCGAGCCGACGCTGAGCAGCACGTCCGGCAGGATCATGCCGAACGTCGAGAACCCGAAGATCCGCGCCGACAGCCCCTGCGCCCACATCGCCACCGGTGGCTTGTCGACGGTGATGAAGCTGGCGGAGTCGAGCGAACCGAAGAACCACGCCTTCCACGAGACGCTGCCGCTCTTGACCGCGGCGGCATAGAACGGGTTGGCGAGGCCGACCGCGTTCAGGTTCCAGGCGTACAGCAGCGCGGTCGACACGCCGATCGCGGCCGTGATCCAACCGTGAACCGACAGCTGTGGCCATCGCCGGCGGCCGTCGTCCGTCCGCGCGAGGTTCGCGACATCGAGCGGCTCGTCGGGCAACGACGCCTCGTGTCCCGGAGCCACGGCGACCGCCACGCCCGCCACCATCGGCCGCAATGCTCAGAGAACCCTGGGAATCGGCTCAGAGGACGTTCAACCCGGGGCTTCCATCCCCGCCGGCAGGCGCAGGCTGTAGCCGACGCCGCGCACGGTGTGGATCAGCGGCGGTTCGGTGGCATCGACCTTGTGGCGCAGGTAGCTGATGTACGTCTCGAGGACGCTCGCGTTGCCGGCGAACGTGTAGTCCCACACCGCCTCGAGGATCTGATCACGGGTGAGGACCCTGCGGACGTTGGACATCAGGTAGTGCAGCAGCTTGAACTCGGTGGGCGTCAGCTCGATCAGCCGACCGTTGCGCCACACGTCGCGCGTGTCCTCGTCCAGCTCGAGGTCGTGGTAGCTGAGCCGCGAACCGCCGCCACCGATCGCCCCGCCCGCGGCGCGGCGCAGGACGGCCTTCACCCGCTCGACCAGCTCCTCGATCGAGAACGGCTTGGTGACGTAGTCGTCGACGCCGAGGCGCAAACCCTCTACCTTGTCGGCCGTGGCGTCGCGGGCGGTGAGGAAGATGACGGGCACACGAGTGCCGGCGCGCTCGTCGCTGCGCAACCGCCGCGCCACCTCGAACCCGTCGAGGTCGGGGAGCATCACGTCGAGCAGGATCAGGTCCGGCCGGCGCTCCCGCACCGCGGCGAGCGCTTCACGACCGGTGGCGGCGCGCTGCACCTCGAACCCGTTGTAGCCGAGTGCCATCGCCACGAGCTCGGTGATGTGCTCCTCGTCGTCCACCGCGAGCACGAACGGCTTGGCGCGATCCTTCTGCACACGACCGAGGGTAACGGAATGGAGTCGCGCCCCTGGTGGACACGGCGATTCCCAGCCAACTCCAAGTGTTGGCGGAGAGCGATCCCAGCCCTCACGGCGATGCTGGTGCACATGTCCGCCGCGATCGTCGATCTCACGTCTCCGTCCACGACCCCGGCGCCCACGAACCCGCCCCCGGCCGATCCACCCACGCCGATGAACCGGTTCGCCGCCACGTTCGCCCACCCGGAGAGCCAGACGCTCGTGTTCGACCCGGAAGCGGCCGATGTGCCGGTCACCGTCGACGTCGTCATCCCCGTGTTCAACGAGCAGGAGGTGCTGCCCGACTCCATCGCCCGCCTGCACGCCTACCTCGGCGGGCGCATGCCGTTCACCTGGCGGATCACGATCGCCGACAACGCCTCCACGGACGCGACGTGGGCCGTCTCGTGCCAGCTGGCGCAGACGTTCCCCGGCGTGAGGGCCATGCACCTCGACGCCAAGGGCCGCGGCCGTGCACTGCGCACGGCCTGGTCGGCGAGCGACGCCACGGTGGTCGCCTACATGGACGTCGACCTCTCCACCGACCTCGACGCGCTGCTCCCGCTCGTCGCGCCGCTGGTCTCCGGCCACAGCGACATCGCGATCGGCACCCGCCTCGCCAGCACCGCCCGAGTCAGCCGCGGCCCGCGTCGTGAGGCCGTGTCGCGCACGTACAACCTGATCCTGCGCGCCGCGCTGCACGCCGGCTTCTCCGACGCCCAGTGCGGGTTCAAGGCCGTGCGCGGCGAGGTCGCCAAGGCGCTGCTCCCGCTCGTCATCGACCAGGGTTGGTTCTTCGACACGGAGCTGTTGGTGCTCGCCGAGCACAACGGGCTGCGGATCCACGAGGTGCCCGTCGACTGGGTGGACGACCCGGACTCGCGCGTCCACATCGCGTCCACCGCGCGGGACGACCTCCGCGGCGTGTGGCGGCTGGTGCGCAGCTTCGCCCGCGGGCAGGGCGTGCTCCCCGCACCGCTGCACGACGCCCCGCCGGCGCGCCGCCGGCCGACGCTCGAGCAGCTCGTGCGCTTCGTGTCGATCGGCGCAGTCTCGACGGTGATGTTCGCCACCCTGTTCCTGCTGCTGCACCTCTCGGTGGGGGCCGTCGCGGCGGACGTGATCGCGCTCGCGGCGTGCACCGTCGTCAACACCGCCGCGAACCGGCGCCTGACGTTCGACCTCCACGGGCGGACGCGCCGTGTCAGCCACCAGCTCCGCGGCCTCGCTGCGGCGACGGTGCCGTTGGCGCTCAACCTCGCCGCGCTCGGCATCGCCCACCTCGCCGGCGTGCACGGCGCTTGGCCGTTGGTGTTCGTGCTGACCGTGGCGAACGTCGTCGCCAGCCTCGTCAAGTTCGTGCTGCTCCAGCACTGGGTCTTCTCGGCCCGCGGCGGCGCGACGTCGTCCAGCTGACCGGGCTGCAGGCGGACCGACGCTTCGCCGGGCATGATGCATCCATGAGCCTGCGCGTCCGCCTCGTCGCCGCGCTCGGACTGCTGCTCGCCGTCGGTCTCGCGCTGTTCGGCTTCGGGACGTACAGCGTCTACGCCCGCCTGCAGCACCAGCGCCTCGACGACAACCTGCAGCAGGCGGTGCAGGTCGCCAGCCGGCAGCTGCTGAGCCCCGATCGCACCCCCAACCCGGCACCGATCGCGCCGCCGACGAGCTCGAACAGCGGCACCTCCGGCCAGTTCCCGAACGTCGACGGCCCGGGCCGGTTCGGGCCGCCCGACGTCTACGCGGTGCTCCTGGACGCCAACGGCAACGTGCTGCAGGTGCGCGACACCTTCACCACCGCCAAGCCGGACCTGCCGAGCACGTTGCCCCAGGACCAGCGCTACGTCACGCTCGGCTCCTCCGACGGCTCCGGCGAGTGGCGAGCGTTCGTCCAGCCCCAGCAGAACGGTTCGGTGCTGCTCGTCGCGGTGCCGTCCACCGAGACGGACAACTCGCTGCAACGGCTGATCCTGATCGAGCTGATCGCCGGTCTCGTGCTGCTCGGACTGTTGACCACCGGCTCGTGGCTCGTGCTGCGGCGCGGCCTGCGACCACTCGAATCGATGGCGGAGACGGCCGTCTCGATCAGCGGCGGCGACCTGTCGCAGCGGGTCACGCCTGCGGACAACCGCACCGAGGTCGGCCAGCTCGGGTGGGCGCTGAACACGATGCTCGGGGGACTCGAGCAGTCGTTCGCCGAGCAGCAGGCCACCGAGGATCGCCTCCGTCAGTTCCTCGCCGACGCGTCCCACGAGCTGCGCACCCCGCTGACCTCGATCCGGGGGTTCGCCGAGCTGTTCCGGCTCGGTGGTGAGAGCGCGGTGGTCGAACGGGGGACGATGGTCCGGCGGATCGAGGAGGAGTCGGCCCGGATGAACGTGCTCGTCGACGATCTGCTGCTGCTCGCCCGCGTCGATCAGACCCGTCCCGCCGAGCGCGGGCCGGTCGACCTGGCGGTGCTCGCCGC
>JAODBQ010000526.1 GCA_025464045.1 Ilumatobacteraceae bacterium | reverse complement strand
CCGGGGGCGACCTCGTCGTCGCGCGTGTCAGCAGGCGCGCCGGACGCGACCGGGCCGGTGGACGCCACCGGGCTCCAACCTGGCGGGGCCGCCGCGGCGGCGGCACGCTTGCCCGCAACGGGCGTCCATCCGTTCGGCGCCGCAGCCTGCTCCGGTTCGTCCGGCTCGCAGACCTGACCGATGACCGCCTCCGTGACGGCTGCATCGGCTGGCGCGGTGCGCGGGGAGAGGTACGGCTGCTCGTAGACGCCGGGGCTGGTGTCGATCTCCACCGCCTCGGCGGCCGTCGAGCCTGCGGTGGCAGCGGCCGCGGCTGCGTCGTCCGGCGTGGCGCGGGGGTAGAGGTACGGCTGCTCGTAGACGCTCGCGTCGACGCCGAGATCGACCGCATCCGCGGCGACACCGTCCGTGGCGACCGCGTCGATCGGCGCGACCACCCGTGGCGGGTACACGTACGGCCGCTCGACGACCGGTTCGGCCGTCTCGCCGCCGTCCACCCGATCCGGCTCGAAGTTGAAGTCGAGGTTGGCCGACTTGCGCAGCTGCTCGGCGGTCTCGCGCATCTCCTTCATCGGCTCGTCGAGGGCGCTGCGCAGCTCGCTCTGGAACCCGGTGGTCATCTTCTTGAACTCGCCGTAGGCCTTGCCGAACCGCCGAACGGCTTCCGGCAGCTTCTCCGGGCCGAGCACGACGAGGGCGATGAGCAGCAAGAAGATCGTCTCGCTGCCCGAGAGGTTGAACACGCACGGAAGTCTATGTGCGGCCCTCCCGAACCCTCCGCCAGCTGGCCGAACCGCCGGTTCCGAGCGCCCAGCCAGGCGAGGTGGGCGCGATGTGCGCCAGACCCGGCACACTGCGCGCCCACCCTCCCAGCAACCCGACGAGGTGGGCGCGAGATGCGCCAGACCCGGCACACTGCGCGCCCACCCTCCCAGCAACCAGGCGAGGTGGGCGCGAGATGCGCCAGACCCGGCACACGGCGCGCCCACCCTCCCAGCAACCTTGCGAGGTGGGCGCGACGTGCGCCAGACCCGGCACACTGCGCGCCCACCCTCCCAGCAACCAGGCGAGGTGGGCGGAGGTGGTGGTGGGGGCTGGCGTTCGACATGGCACGATGCGCTCGTGCAACAGCGGCTGCCGTCCTTGCTCGACGACCCGATCGCGTTCGGTCATCGGGGGGCGCGCGCCCATGCGCAGGAGAACACCCTCGTCAGCTTCCAGCTGGCCCTGCGACTCGGCGCGACGGGGTTGGAGAGCGACGTCTGGCTCAGCGCCGACGGCGTCCCGGTGCTCGATCATGACGGCGTCGTACGCCGCCGGATCGGGCGATCACGGCCGATCTCCACGTACGAGCGGCCGCTCCTGCCTGCCCACGTCCCGACGCTCGCCGAGCTGATCGAGCGCTGTGGCAGCGATTACCACCTCTCGCTCGACCTCAAGGATCCCGGCAGCGGCGCCGCGGTGATCGATGTCGTCGAGCAGATCGCCCCGGCGATGTTGCCACGTCTGTGGTTGTGCGCACCGGACTGGCGCACGCTGCTGCCGCTGCGCGGGCGGGGGGCGAAGCTCGTCGATTCGACGCGGCTGAGCCGCATGAGAGAAGGGGCGGAGCGCCGGGCGGCCACGCTGGCGAGTGAGGGCATCGATGCCGTGAACATGCACCACTCGGACTGGAACGGCGGGCTCGTCAGCCTCTTCCACCGTTTCGAGCGGGTCGCGTTCGGCTGGGACATGCAGGATCCGTACGTGCTGTCCAACGCGCTGCTGATGGGTCTCGACGGGGTCTACAGCGACTGGGTGGACCGGATGATCGATGCCTACACGGCGGTGCTCGGCAAGCCCGTCCGCCCCCACGACTGAGGCGCTTTCCCTACAGCCACTTCCAGTCGCCGAACGGCCAGATGATCACGAACGCTCGGCCGACCAGGTTCCCGTACGTGATCTGACCGACCTGTTCGTCGCGGCTGTCCTTGGAACCGCCACGGTTGTCGCCCATCACGAACACGTGGTCCTTCTGGACGATGGTGTCGCTGAACGGTGGTCCGCACGAGGTCGAGGTGACGATCGTCGGATCGAGGTACGGCTCGTTGACCACCTTGCCGTTCACCCGCAGCACGCAGCTCTGGTACGAGATCGTCTCGCCCGGGAGCCCGACGACGCGCTTGATCAGGTCTCGCTCGGCGACGCCCTCGATCGTCTTGAGCACGACGACGTCACCGCGCCGCGGATCGTGGAGGTGGTAGCTGAGCTTGTTGACGAGCACCCTGTCGCCGTTGTGCAGCGTGCTCAGCATCGACGTGCCGTCGACGGCGAACTGCTGCACGACGAAGGCCCGCACGACGAGCGCCGAGGTCATCGCGACGACGATGACGATCAGCCACTCGAGGTAGCCGTTGCGCTTGCGCTTGGCAGGTGCTCGCACGAGGGTGTCTCCGTCCTCCGAGCGGTCGCCGTCGCCGTTGTCGGCCCCCGCCGTCACACCCATCCGGGTGTCGGGCACCGACGACGGTGCTGGCTCGTGGGACATCGGGCGACACGATACCGGGACGCTCGTTGCCGCGCCGGGCAGGTCGTGGACTCGAACACCGTCGCCCGTCGGACGCTCAGAGCGATGCGATCAGCTTCTCGACGCGTTCGTCGCGACTGCGGAACGGGTCTTTGCACAGCACGGTGCGCTGCGCCTGGTCGTTGAGCTTGAGGTGCACCCAGTCGACCGTGTAGTCGCGCTTGCGCTCCTTGGCCTTCTTGATGAACTCGCCGCGCAGCCGCGCTCGGGTGGTCTGCGGCGGATCGTCGATGGCCGTCTCGATGTCGGCGTCGTTGCACACCCGCTCGACCAGACCGCGGTCCTGCAACTTGTAGAACGGGCTGCGCTCACGGGAGATGTCGTGGTACTGGAGATCGAGCAGCTGCACCCGAGGATGGCCGAGCGGCAGGTCGTGGCGAGCACGGAACGCTTCCAGCAGCCGGTACTTGATGACCCAGTCGACCTCGCGGTCGAGCTTCAGCGGATCGTTCTCGATCGTGTTGATGCAGTGCTCCCACATCTCCAGCGCCTTCTGCTCGAGCGGCGGGAAGCCCTTGGTGTCGGCGTAGCGCAGCGCGCGGTCGAGGTACTCGCGCTGGATGTCGAGCGCACTGACCTCGCGCCCGTTGGCGAGGCGGACCTTGCGCCGGCAGGTCATGTCGTGGCTGATGTCACGGATGGCCCGGATCGGGTTCTCGAGCGTCATGTCGCGCAGCACGACCGTCGGGTCCTCCAGCATCCGCAGCATGCAGGCGGCCGAACCGACCTTCACGAACGTGGTGTACTCGCTCATGTTCGAGTCGCCGACGATCACGTGCAGGCGGCGGTACTTCTCCGCGTCGGCGTGTGGTTCGTCGCGCGTGTTGATGATCGGGCGACTCCGGGTCGTGGCCGACGAGACGCCCT
>JAODBQ010000617.1 GCA_025464045.1 Ilumatobacteraceae bacterium | reverse complement strand
ACAGGGGCCCGCATGATCTCTAGATCGTCGGCGTCCAGCTGTTCGGCCTGAGCGATCACATCGGACAACTCATCCGATGACGCGTGGACGTGACCTTCAGGATCTACGGCGACCCATTGGCCGGCCCAGTACCGAAGATCCAACGTGCGAACCATGCTCCCATCGTACCCGCGAGCCGGACGTCGATTCGTGAAGCCGACAGGGCAAAACCAGGCACTATCAGGTAACACAGCAGTCACTCCGAAATGCCCTCTGAGCAGGTCGAATGTGGATGAGCCAACACGAGGCAACACCAGCCAAATCGGCCGAGAAGCAACTCGTAATGAAAAGGTCGAGAGTTCGACTCTCTCTCTGGGCTCCAACAATCTCACTCGGTCGATGAATGTCTCGACTCGTTGGCAGAGACGTCATCGCAGGGCTGTGGGATGCATGGAGATCGTACGGGGGTCAACAGGTGGTCCACTCTGTGAGTGGTCACCAGAAAATGCCCGCTGGTGGCCAACAGATTCCTCGTCGAGGTGAACGCTCTGCGTAATGGATCTTCGAGGTCCGACTGCCCCGATGCTCGCCGCGTATCCGGCGGTAGGGGACACCCAGGGTTGGTTGGGCTACTTGCTGGCGATGGCGAGGGCGCACATCGCCGACGGGCAGCCCGGCTACAGCGTCGTCGCTCGGCCGACGAAGGGCTGCAGCGCTGGGAGAGCGCTCCTCGACACGCCTCTCAGCGACAGGTGGCGCGGTTCGCCGTCGGCGGTGTGGCCGAGACAGCGCACGCCCAGTCCGAGAGCGACGATGCGGTCGACCACCTCGGCGATGCGGAGTCGGGCGACCCGCGTGCCGGCGGAGTAGGGGGCGCTTCCCCATGCGCCCACGACGAAGCCCGCGTCGCGTACCGCTTCGTCGAAGGCCTCGGCCCAGGCGGGCCCGACCGGTTCCGGGTGGCCGCGCAGCTCTCTTGGATCAGTGCCACGTAGCGCCCAGAGGTTCAACATGGTCACCCCGGCGTAGCCATCTCGCCGGGCGATCGCCTCGCAGTTGGCGCTGGTCGGGTCCAGGCGGGCGCCGGCCTGCCAGGTGATCAGGCTCGGATTGCAGCCTACGAACGTCAGTCGTGGGCCCTCTTTCCACCACCGGTTGGCCCGCTACTCGTAGACGGCGTCCTCCGACAGCACTTGGGAAAAGAACAAAGTCACGCCGTCCACGTCACTCATTCTCGCTCCGTCGACCGCCCGCACGCACGGCAGCTGGTCTTCGAGCCGCGACGGCATCGTCAAAGCGCTGCGTGTGCGGTACCGAGCCGGCGTTCGGGGGCACTTGGTCACTACCCCGGTCGGCCGTCGTCGTGCGGGCGTAGCCGTAGCCTCACCGGCGTGTTCGACGGTGAGCCGATCTTCTTCCGAGCTTCGCACGAGTTCCGCGACTGGCTGGAGTGCAATCACGCGACAGCGACCGAGTGCGTGGTGGGCTACTGGAAGACGCACACGGGCAAGCCTTCGCTCCGATGGGCCGACGCTGTGCGCGAGGCGCTGTGCTTCGGCTGGATCGACGGGCAGAGTCGCTCGATCGACGACGAACGCCACATGCAGCGGTTCACGCCACGCAAGAGTCGCCGCTGGAGCGCCGTGAACGTCGCGCTCGTGGCCGCGCTCGAGGCCGAGGGACGCATGACCGAGGCCGGACGACGCGCGTTCGCCGCACGCGACGCGACCGAGGAGCCGTACTCGACGTCGAAGCGGCCTAGCCAGCTGCCGCCCGAGTTCGACGAGCGCCTGCGCCGAGACCATCCGAAGGCGGCCGCCTTCTGGGACTCCACGCCGTCGAGCTACCGCAAGTTGCGCGCCTTCTGGATCAGCGAGGCGAAGCGGCCAGACACGCGCGAGCGCCGGTTCAGCCTGCTCGTCGAGGCCTGCGCCGCTGGTGAGCGGCTCCCATAGTCCGCCGGTCCGTGGTGCAGGTCGTTTACCCGGCGGTAGGGGGCGGGGTCCGGCGTTACGAAGCGGCGTCGTGGCCGTGCGCGAGGAGCGTGTGCCAGAGGTACTTGAGTTGCTGCGGAGTCGACTCCGGTGGATCACCGAGCGGTGTGGGTTCCTCGTACGGATGCTCGGCGGCGGTGACGCCGATCGCTCGTGCGTCGATGATCCCGTCGGCGCCTGCCACGCGGCGTGCGAGTGCTGGCATGGTGGGACCGCGGAAGTCGTCAGGGACGTCGTCGACGGCCAGTTCCGAGCCGCGGTGCCACGCGAGCTCGAAGCCGTAACGCGCGGCTGTGGTGGCGAGGTCCTGCTCGACGGTGCTGCCTTGGAACGATGGATCGAGCACGATGGACTCGACGTCTTCGGCCAAGTCGACTCCTCCGTGGACCTGGATCTCAACGTAGCCGTCGAGGTCTCGACTCGCCGACAGCGGCAGGTCCTGTCCGTCGATGAGCGCGAGGAGTGTGTCGGTGTCGAGGCGCCGGTTGAGGAGGTTGCGGCTGGCGGCCTGTTCGGCGAGGCCGGCGAGGCCGGCGAGGACGCTCCACGGTTCGTCGAAGGTGCCGACGTCTCGTGGGGCGGCGTGGGTGTCGCCGACGCACATGGTGGTTCGTTTGCGCACGTGCGATCGCAACACTAGGAAGCAGGACCCGAATCGTGGCGAGCCGCCGTGGTCATCGACCACGAGGTCGAACGCTCCGTAGACCGGATGCTCACCGGAGCCCGGGTCGATGTCGTCGCAAGCGCCGGCGAAGAACTCGCGCTCGAACCGATGTCGTTGGCCACCGTGCAGTGCGGATCGGCTTCCCGATGAGATGCCGGTCGCCCATTGGCTCCGATAGGCGCCGTCGGACAGGAGTCCCGCCGCGACCGAACGGCCGTCTCGACCGATTCGATCGGGATGGAAGTTCACCGTCGGACGTCCAGCGATCCGCAACCGATCGACCCACAAGTCCGCAGTGCCGACGCCGGTCGACGCCACCCATCGCGCTGTCGAGGTAGCGCGGTCATCGAAGGCCCGCCTCTCAATCGCCTGGATCGCATCTGCATATCCCATTGCTCTGCGAACGGTAGCCGTCTGCCCGGAGCGGAACGATCGGAGCCCGATCGCGTCTATGGCGAGAGCTGCGACCCGACCACGGCGCCGCGTGCCGGACCGGCGTGCGGTGCGCCTCACGGACCCGGCGGCGGGGGGTACGGTGCAGATCTGACGATTGGTGCTGCCCGTGCCATTGCCAACCAGCGCCGAGATCGGGCATTCGGGGCGCTTCCGCCGCACGGATCGCGCAATCGCTTGCGAAGCGCGACCGGGGCGCTCACACCGAATCGCGATTCCGCGAGCTGCGGGGCGGAATCATGTGGAGCGCGCCAGGCGGCCGATCAGCGAACGCAAAGTTGCGTTGTCACTTCGCTCTTGCGCGGCTATCGAAGACCGGGCAATGTGGGCGTGTGGCAGACAGCCAAGAATCCTCGTATGAGGCCTTCGATCTAAGAGCGGCGCGTCCCTATCTGATCGTCGGCGACGCTGCTGCGGCCATCGACTTCTACGCCGCAGTGTTCGGCGCGGAGGAACTGGAACGTCACACCACAGCGGCAGGCGGTGTTGGTCACGCGAAGTTTCGTATCGGCGAGACGATCGTTGAGATCGGCGAGCATCAGAGCGCGATGAGCCGAGCGATCGAGGCCCTCCCGCGAGTGGGACTGCGGCTGTACGTCGGGAACGTCGCGGAGACCTTCGCGGCTGCGATCACCAATGGGGCGACTGGCGAGCCGCCATCCGAACGTCTGCCGGGCACGCGATCGGCGACGATTTACGACCCGTTCGGGTTGACGTGGTGGCTCGTCGAGAAGATCGCAACCCGCTAGCGCAGAGCTGCCGATCTTCGCTACTTTGGCTCGCCGCCGAGGAGAGCGCATGGCTGGAGAACGGCGTGTGCTCGTGTCCATCCGATGCTCGGGTCGATCCAATGCCAGGACGATGCGGCAACGATCAGGTCGAATCGTCGGTCCTGCTCGCCCCACCCTTCGAACGTGGCGGTTTCGATGGCGACGTCCGCGAGATCGGCCATTCGTTGCCGGGTGAGTTCGGCCATCTCGACGCCGGGTTCGATCGCGGTCACGTGGCACCCGAGTTGTGCGAGTGGTCGGGTCGCCTGCCCGGTGCCGCATCCGAATTCGAGTACCGACGACGTCGCATCGACACCCGTCACTGCGACGAGATCCGTGAAGAGTTCGTCCGCGTACAACGGCCGCACCCGTTCGTAAAGCGCAGGCGCCTCGTTGAAGAGGCTGCCTCGCTCACGCTGATTCCCAGAACTCACGGCCCCATCCTGCCCGCCCACGCCGCCCCAGTCGGACGAGAGACGAACCAAGCCGGCGTCAGGGGACGTCGCGCAGATGGATCGATCTGTGTTGGCCGCAGGGCTTGCGAACTAGGCCCGTTCCGGGCATTCGGCGCCTACCGGTCGCAAGCCGATGAGAGGCGGATGATCTGCATGGTCCACTGGATCGGCATCGGCACAAAGCCGGCGTTCTCATATGATCGGCGTGCTGGGGCATGTCCCGGGTCGTCGGCGGTCGCGACCACTACGTGCGCCATTGACGCCTCTTGGCTTCGCTGGAACGCGAAGTTGTTGAGCGTCGTGGCGATGCCCCGGCCTTGCAGGTTCGGATCGACGGCGAGCAGGTCGATGTCCGCGATGCCGTGGACGTCCATCTTGAGGACGACGAAGCCCGCTGGCCATCCGTCAAGGTCGTATACCCAGGTCTCGTCTTCGCGGTCGGTGATCGCGCTTCGTATGTACGAGGCCTGCGACGCTTCCCACTCCGGCGTCGACGCGCGCGAAGAGATCTGGACCGTAGAGCGCCTCGAACGAGGCGCACACAGAACGGAATGCATCGACCCCGAACTTGACGCACGTATCCACCTCATCACCTGCGAGGGGGCGGATCTGTGGCGGCCGACGTGCAGGTCGGCCGGGACGCTCTGTCGTCCGGTAGAGCAGGACAGGCATGAACCGCGCGGCGGGTGAAGCCTTGCGACCGCAACGCCCCATGTGCTGGCTCGTGACCGGGGAAATCCCGAATGTAGGCCTCGACGTAGGCCACCCCGGCGTCTCGCAAATGATCGAGCGCTTGCGAAACCAACCGCCCACCTATTCCTTGTCGTTGCTGAGTCGGATGAACGGCGATCACTTCGACCATGCCCATGCCTGCATGCGGATTGAGAGACGTGACGATGAACCCAACCGCGACGCCGTCGAGTTCGGCGACCCACGTCGGAGCCAGCGGGTCTTTCAGCCAGGCGGCGATCTGTGCAGCCTGAACGCCCGACCAGTCTGGGCGAAGACGATCGAATAGTTCGTCGCCGTAGATCTCCCTCATCGAGGTATACACGGGCACGTGCGCATCCCGCGCCAGTTGAACGCACCGGCTGACATCGGCGGGTTCAGATCTCCGAATCACCAACACTGCAACCTCGCGTCGGGAAACGGCACACAACGACGGTACCGCTTCGCCGTTGCCTCGTTCGTCGCGCATTCGCTGGGGTAGCGCCGAGTTGCCGTGATGCGCTGCTTCTCTGAAGTACCCGGAAACGCATACAGCGATGCGGAACCGGCGGTATGTGGCAGCTCGCAAGCTTCCTTTTTGGACCACTGCCTATTCTGCGCCACCTGCTCACCGATTGGTTGCGGCGCGACCGTGACATCGATCGCGACATCAACAACTGGGAACTCGAATCAGCTCGGATTCTCTAGCCAGCACCGCCGCCTGCGTCGTTGACGATGGGTTCGTGTCGCCGACTGCCGGCGCTAGGAGCGTGCCAGGCTTTGAAGAGCATGCCACGTCGGAGAACCGGGCTCGGCGGTGTAGACGATCATGACGTGATCGGGGTCGGCCAGCAGTTGAAATGCCTCGTAGTT
>JAODBQ010000417.1 GCA_025464045.1 Ilumatobacteraceae bacterium | reverse complement strand
GGTGAACGAGCTCATGTTCTCGATGACGCCGCAGACGCGCAGGAAGCTGCGCCTGGCCATGTCGGCCGCACGCGCGGCGACCTTCTGGGCGGCGAGCGCGGGCGTGGTGACGATCAGCAGATCGGTGCGCGGCAGCATCCGCGCCAGGCCCATCTGCACGTCGCCGGTGCCCGGCGGCATGTCGATGAACAGGTAGTCCAGCTCGCCCCAGTGCACGTCGCGCAAGAACTGCTCGACGGCCTTCGTGAGCATCAGCCCACGCCACATCAGCGCGGTGTCCTCGCCGACCATGAAGCCGGTGCTGACGACCTTGAGCAGGCCACGACCGACCTTGCGCTCGTTGGGGATGATCTTCGGCTTGTCCGAGCCCTCCACGGGCTGTGCCTCGAGCCGCTCGTCGATCCCGAGCAGGCGCGGCACGGAGAAGCCCCAGATGTCCGCATCCAGCACGCCGACCGTGAAGCCTTGCGCGGCCACGGCCGCGGCGAGGTTGACGGTGACCGAGCTCTTGCCGACGCCGCCCTTGCCGCTGGCGATGGCGAGGATCCGCGCGCTCTGCGGCACCTCGGTGTCCGGCGCGTTGCTGCGCGCGTTCCAGCGTGCCTTCAGCATCACGTCGCTGCGCTCGTCGCTGGTCATCTCGCCCCAGTCGATGCGCACGTCGGTGACGCCGGGATGGACCGCGACCCGTGACTCGACGTCCTTCTTGATCTGGCCGCGCAACGGGCAGCCACCGATCGTCAGCTTGATGCCGACGGTGGTCACGCCCTCGGGCGAGACCGTCACGCCGTTGACCATCCCGAGTGACACGATGTCCGCACCGAGCTCGGGATCGACGACCGAACGGAGCAGGTCGAGGACCTGCTCGTCGCTCGGTGGTGCCAACCGGGGAATCACGACCTCAATTCTAGGGTTGGCCGCACGGTACAATCGCCGAAGAGAACGATTGTTCGGAAGGAGACGCCCCCGTGATCACGCTCACCGACGCCGCTGCTGTCAAGGTCAAGGAACTGCTGGAAGCCGAAGGAGCCATCGACCTCGCACTGCGCGTCGCCGTGCGCCCCGGTGGGTGCAGCGGCTTCTCCTACGAGATGTTCTTCGACGGCGACTTCGCCGCAGACGACGAGAAGGCGTTGTTCGGTTCGGCCGACACGCAGGTGCAGGTCGTCGTCGACCCGGCGTCGGCTCAGCTCCTCGAAGGCGCCACGCTCGACTACAAGGACGGCCTGAACCAGGCCGGCTTCGCCATCACGAACCCGAACGCCACGCGCACCTGCGGTTGCGGCTCGTCGTTCAGCTGTCCCAACCCTTGGCTGAGCGTCTCGCCGAGCGGGACGCGGCGGGCCCGGCAACGCCGGCCGCGTGACATCGACCACGTCGCTACCGATGCGCGCGCCGGGCCTCAGGCCGCGGTGAGCGCATCGACGCGTTGGTCGATCTCCGCCTGGTCCCAGATGCCGTCGAGGCGGTCGACGATCGTGCCGTCGGGCTTGCAGAAGTAGACGACCGGCTCGTAGTCGATGCCCACCGCGACGACCGCCGGGGCGAACGTGGTGCCGGCGTTGTCGGCGTAGACGTCGGCGTGGACCATCGTCACCGCGTCGCCGACGCGGGCGTGCGTGGCCACGAGGAACTCCAGCGCCGGCGCACACGCCCCCGTCTGGCAGTGGGCGGGGGTGCCGATCATGTAGACCACCGGCTTGCCCGTCTTCAGGGCGTCTGTGAGCGTCACGTCGTGCAGTGGGCACGGGTTCGGCGTGAGCGAGCAGTACGGCTCGACGCCGCGGTGGTCGGCCACCGTCGGTGTGTCGAACGGAGCGAGCACCGACCCGATGTACGGCATCGTCACCTCCCGCGGATCGAACACGCCGAAGTTGGCAGTGGTCGAGCTGACGCCGTCGACACGCAGCTGGTAGAAGCCGGCAGCCGGAATGGTGAACCGGAACGGCCAGTACGCCTGGGGGATCTTGTCCGCGTGGAGATCGGCGGTGAGCTTGCCGACGACCTCCTTGCCCTGCTGATCGACGACTGCGGCCTGCAACGTCTTCGGTCCCGTGCCGACGAGGGTCTGCGTCGAGTCGACCAACGAGATCGCCAGACGGCTCTCGCCGGGCACGAACAGCTTGCCGTTCGTGTTCCGCAGGACGACGGACAGGTCCGACGTCTTGGCGTCGTCGCCACACGCGACGAGCAGGGCGGCGGCACCACCGGCGAGGAGGAACTGACGCCGGGACGTTCGGATCACGGGTGGTCACCGTAGCGGCCGCCCACAGCCGAGCGGCCGCGGCCGCGGCCCCTACGATGCTGGGATGAGCGCACCCGTCGGGCCATACACCCCAGTCGTACGAGCCGGTGACTGGATCATCGTCAGTGGCCAACTCGGCTTGCGCGACGGCGCGATCGTGGCCGGTGGTGTCGCCGAGCAGACGGCGCAGGCCATCGCCAACATCGGCACCCACCTCGCCGGGATGAACGCCGGCCTCGAGCACATCGTCAAGACGCTGTGCTTCCTCACGGACATGGACACGTTCGCCACGTTCAACGAGGCGTACGTCGCCGGGTTCGGCCACCACCGGCCGGCGCGCAGCACGATCGGTGTGGCCGGGCTCCCCGCCGGCGGGGCCGTGGAGATT
>JAODBQ010000414.1 GCA_025464045.1 Ilumatobacteraceae bacterium | reverse complement strand
GCAGCGACGGCCTCGTCGAGCCGGCTGCTCTGCGCCAGCGCGAGCGCCAGCACGATCAGCGGTTCGTAGGCCTCGGTGCCGGCGCCGCGCATCTCGGCGATCGCCCGCGTGGCGTTGGCCGCAGCCGTGGCCCCGTCGCCACGGTGCATCGCCGCACCGGCGACCGCCATCAACGGGTTCGGGCCGATCGGGGCGAGATCGGCGAGCGTGAGCAGCTCCTCCTCGGTGCGCTGGGCGGCAGGTGCCCGTCCGAGCGCCGTCTGGGCCCGCAGCAGCGGCGCCATCGCCTGGCTGAGCCCGTACCGGTCCTCGATCTTGCGGAAGCGCTTGCGGGCCAGCTCGGCGAGGCGCGCCGCGTCCTCGAGCTGCCCTTGCCAGAGCCGCAGGTTGGCCTGCAGCGTCTGCATCATCGCCGCCGCCCACGTGTCGCCGCGCTCCTCGGCCTCGGCACTGACCTTGATCGCCAGCTCCTCGGCGACGTCGAAGTGGCAGAGGAAGAACTCGACGAACGCGAGGAGGCCGAGGACCCAGCCGACGCCGTTGCGATCGCCCAGCTCCTCGAGCGTCTGCGCGGAGTGCAGCAGCTTGTCCTGGGCGGCTTCGAAGTCGCCCGACATGAACCCGATCCAGGCCCGGTGCTGCTCGACCCAGGCCATCCCGCGCCGGTCGCCCAGTTCGCGGAAGATCGCGTCGGCCTCCCCGAAGAACCACTCCGCATCGACGAGCGAACCGCCGAACAGCTCGATGAACCCTCGTGACCGCAGCGCCTGGGCGAGCAGGTCTGGCCGGCCGACGTCGCGCAGGATCTCCACGGACTGGCCGAGCTCCTGGCGGGCCACGTCGAGGATGCCCTCGGCGTGGTGCAGCGTGCCGAGCAGCCGCCGTGCCTCGCCCTCCGTGGCGAGGTCGCCGGAGCCGATGGCCTCGGCCATCACGACGTCGAGGTCGGCGTGGGCCTGGTCGTAGCTGCGCTGATCGACGAGTGCGTTGGCGCGCAGCAGGCGCAGGCGCGCCCGCATCTCGTCGGCGTTGCCGACGCCCTCAGGTGGGGCGTCCTGCGGTGATCCGAGGAGGTCGAGGGCACGGGTGGCGTCGCGCACCACGGCGCGCAGGCTGCCGACGTCGAGCGCGCGGGTGGCCGCGGTGGCGAGAGCGCTGATCGCCTCGGCGCGGATCGTGCGCGGCACGCCGCGCACGTGACCGAGCTCCTGATCGAGCTCGGCCGCGGTGGCGAGATGGTGGGCCATCTCGTCGACCGCCGACGTCGAGTTGGCCATCGTCGGGTTCTCGGCGATGGCCTTCGCCACGCCGGCGTGCCGGGTGGCGCGGGAGGCCTTGGTGAGCGTCTGGTACGCGGCCTCGCGGACCGAGTCGCTGCGGAACTCCCAGCGGCCCGCGTGCACGTCCAGCAGGCCGACGTCGTCCAGCTCCCGCACGGTCGCCCGTGCGAACGGCTGCGCCATGGCGCTGGCGAACTTCTCGAGCGCGGCCACGGTGCCCGAGTTGCCGAGCGTGGCCGCGTTGTCGAGGACCTGACGTTGCTGCACGGTGAGCTGGTCGAGGCGGGCACCGATGAGCGTGCGCAACGAGTCCGGCAGCTCGTCGCCGGCGCTCGGACCGGTGAGCGCAGCGAGCTCCTGGAGGAACAGCGGGTTGCCGCCGCTGCGGTCGTAGAGGCCGCCGAGGAGCCGCTCGTCGGGCTCCCGGCCGGCGAGCAGGCTGCGTGCCAGCTCGTCGGTCTCCGCGTGCGACAGGGGCTGGAGCGCCAACGACAGCACCGTGATCCGGTCGCTGTGCGGTGGCCAGTTGAGGTCGCTGCCGGGTCGCATCGCCGTGACCAGCGCGAAGGGGTGGCGGGCCAACGTGTGCGCCATGTGCTCGAGCAGCTCGATCAGCAGCGGGTCCGCCCAGTGCAGGTTGTCGATCGTGAGGATCGTCGGACTGTGGTCGCTGAGCCGCTCGAACGCCTTCGTGACCGCCCATTGGATCGACGAACGGGCGCTGGCCGGATCGAGGTGATCGATCGGCGACGGGTGACCGTGGAGGTGGGCGAAGACGTCGGCCAGCCGCGCCGTCTCGGCCGGATCGACGCTCGGCGAGACCTCCGCCGAGCGGACCAGGATCTCCGCGCGCAGGTCCTCCGGGGTGATGTTCAGGTCGATGCCGAAGCGATTGGCGAGCGCGACGGCGATCGGCCAGTAGACGTTCGACTCGCCGTAGGCCACGCAGTGGCTCTCGATCACCGAGACGTCGGCGGCCATGCACCCGCTGACCCGCTCCAGGAGCTCGCTGACGAGGCGCCGCTTGCCCACACCGCTCTCGCCGATGACCGACAGCACGACCCCGCGCTCACGTTCCAGCGCGGTCTCGAGCGCCCGCTGGCCGATCGCCAGCTCGGCGTCCCTGCCGACCATCGGAACCTCGACGCGGTGGCGCCGGCGGACACCGGGCGGCGCGGTGGGCGCGACCGCGAGCCACGCCGGAACGGAGCGCTCACGACCGCGGGCGACGAGGTCCCCGGCGGACTCGTACTCGATCGTGTGCGACGTGAGCGCGTAGGTCCCGTCGCCGACGATCACGCGCCCGGGAGGCGCCAACGACTGCAGGCGGGACGCGGTGTTGACCACATCGCCCATCGCCGTGTAGTCGGTGCCGACGAGCGTGCCGACGAGGACCTCGCCGGTGTTGATGCCGACCCGCATGCGGATGTCCAGACCGCCGTCCGGCGTGGACCGCAGCATGCCCTGGGAGAGCGTCGACTGCATCTGCAAGCCGGCTCGCACGGCCCGCTCCGGATCGTCCTCGTGGGCGACCGGGGCGCCGAACAGGGCCAGCAGCCCGTCGCCCAGGATCTTGTCCACCCGCCCCCCGTAGTCGGCGATGTCGTCGACGAGCCGGGCGAAGCAGCGATCGACCAGTCGCTTGGCCTGCTCGGGGTCCATGAACTCGGCGAGCGTGGTGAAGCCGACGAGGTCGGCGAACAGCACCGTGACGATGCGTCGTTCCTCGTTGAGGAGCACGAGCGAGTGGCCGCACGACGGGCAGAACCGCGATCCCTCCGGGACCGCTGAGCTGCACGACGGACACGAGATCACTCTGCGAGCGTAGGGCAGATCAACCCCAGGTCGGATGACGAAAGCGCAGGCGAGGGCTAGCGTCGGTCGACGATGGTGGACGCGAGGGCCGGGCACACCGTCTTCGTCGGGCATCCCCCGCCAGGGTTCAGGCAGTGGGTGCGCACCCACCCCCGGCTGGTCGACGCGATCCTGGCCGTCCTGATCGCCGCGATGGCGATCGGTTCGCTGTGGAGCGCAAGGAACGACGGCATCCACGGCCATCGGGCGGCGGCGTTCGTGGTCCTCGCCGCACTCTCGTCGCTGCCGTTCGCCGGACGCCGGCGATGGCCGCTGGCGACGTTGCTGGTGCTCGTCGCCGCACAGGTGGTCCTGCAGTTCAAGGGCGCCGAGGGGCCCGGCTGGCTGGCGGCGG
>JAODBQ010000409.1 GCA_025464045.1 Ilumatobacteraceae bacterium | reverse complement strand
TGTCGACGACGACCGCACCGTCCGCGGTGGCCAACGGACCATCCGTCCGCGACAGGTCGAAGCCGTCGCGCGCTGCGATCGCGGCCTCGATCTCGTCGACGTCGCCTCCTGCCTCCGCACCGCGCCGTTCGGCTCGCACCCGCGCCGACGCGGTGAGGTACAGCTTCAGCTCGGCATCGGGGAACACGACGGTGCCGATGTCGCGCCCCTCGATCACCCCGCCCTCGTGGATGACGGCCCAGGCGCGCTGGCGGGCGCGCAGCTCGGTGCGGACCTCGCTGTTCGCGGCGACGACGCTGACAGCCGTGTTCACGGCGGAGCTGCGGATCGCGACGGTGACGTCCTCGCCGTCGAGCAGCACGCGGTCACCGACGTCCAACGTCATCGCGATCGCGAGCCGGCCGACGGCGGGCTCAGCGCCGGTGAGGCCCTCGCGGATGGCCGCCAACGTCACCGCCCGGTACATCGCGCCGGTGTCGAGGTACTCCAGCCCGAGCCGGGCGGCGAGTGCCTTGGCGATCGTGCTCTTGCCGGCCCCGGCTGGGCCGTCGATGGCGATGACCCGCATCTACCAGCTCGTCCCGAGCGGCATGCCCTCGCTGTACCCGGCGGCGCTCTGCACGCCGACGACCGCTCGCTGCTGGAGCTCGGGGATGTTGTTCGCCCCCGCGTACGTGCAGGCGGAGCGGACCCCGGCGACGATGTCGTCGATGATGTCCTCGACGCCTGGTCGCACCGCGTCGAGGTACATCCGCGACGAGCTGATGCCCTCCTCGAAGAGCTCCTTGCGCGCCCGCTCGACCGCTGTCTCCTCGCGGTTGCGGCTCTTCACGGCGCGGTTGCTGGCCATCCCGAAGCTCTCCTTGTAGAGCCGCCCGTCGGGATCGCGCAGCGTGTCCGCAGCGGACTCGTAGGTGCCGGCCAACCACGAGCCGAACATCACGTTGGCCGCACCGGCAGCGAGCGCCAGGGCGACGTCGCGCGGGTAGCGCACACCGCCGTCGGCCCAGATGTGCTTGCCGTGGCGTGCGGCCTCGGCCGCGCAGTCGAGCACCGCCGAGAACTGCGGTCGGCCGACGCCGGTCATCATCCGCGTCGTGCACATCGCCCCCGGGCCGACACCGACCTTGACCACGTCCGCGCCGGCGGAGATGAGATCGCGCGTCCCGGCGATGGTGACGACGTTGCCGGCGACGATCGGCGTGTCGGGCGCGACGACGCGCACCTCCTCGATCGCGCGCAGCGTGCGCGTCTGATGGCCGTGGGCCGTGTCGATCACGAGCACGTCGACGCCCATGGCCACCAACGCCTTGGCCTTGGTGGCCGGATCCCCGTTGATCCCCACCGCGACGGCGATGCGCAGCCGCCCCTGGTCGTCGATCGCTGGGCGGTAGATCGTCGAGCGCAGCGCACCGGTGCGGGTCATGCAGCCGAGCAGCAGCCCGTCGTCATCGACCACGGGGGCCATCGAGAGCCGCAACCCGGCGAGCAGCTCGTACACGTCCTCGGGTGCGGCGCCGGCTTCGACGACGACGAGCTCGCGGCTCATCACGTTCTTCAACTGACTGAACCGGTCGTAGCCCGCAGCGTCCTGCTCGGTGAAGATCCCCTCCGGGCGCCCCGCCGCATCGACGATCACGACCGCGCCGTGCGAGCGCTTGTGGATCAGCCCGAGGCCGTCGCCCACCGTCTGGTCGCCGCTGAGGGTGATCGGCGTCTCGTAGATCGTGTGCCGGGACTTGACGTACTCGACGACCGTCTCGACCACCTCGAGCGGGATGTCCTGGGGCAGCACCGTGAGGCCCCCGCGCCGCGCCACGGTCTCTGCCCTCCGCCGACCGGCCCCGGCGGGCATGTTCGCCACCACGACCGGGATCGTCGCGCCGAGCTCGTCCGGCGTGGTCAGGTCGACGTCGAACCGCGAAGGCACCGACGAGAGGCTCGGCACCATGAAGACGTCGCTGTAGGTGAGGTCGTACTGCGGTGGATCGGTCAGGAATCGCATGACGTGCTCAGCATCTCTCCGGTTGGCGTCCGGCCGCGAACGGCCAACCAAGGTTAGGGCCGGGGCTCAGGGTCCGTGCGCGCACAGAGGCCGAGGGTACGGTACGGGCATGGCGCTCCCGGTGGTCCTCGTGCACGGTTGGGGTGGTTCGTTCGAGCTCACCTGGCAGCAGACGGGGTTCACCGAGCTGTTGCGAGACGCCGGTCGGGAGGTCATCGGCATCGACCTCCTCGGCCACGGCACGGCGCCGAAGCCGCACGAGCCGGAGGCGTACGCCGACCTCACCACCCGCATCGTCGACGCCCTGCCCGAGGGACAGGTCGACGCGATCGGCTTCTCCCTCGGGGCGATGACGCTCTTGCGCCTCGCCACCGTGCAGCCGGAGCGGTTCCGCAAGCTCGTGCTCGCCGGGATCGGTCGCAACGTGATCGAACCGGACGAGGAGAACGCGAAGAAGATCATCGCCGCGGTCGAGGGCACGGCGCCCGACAGCGACACCGGCGCGCTGGTGTTCGCGCAGTACGCGCGCCAGCCGGGCAACGATGCGCACGCGCTGGCCGCGATCATGCGCCGGCGCCGCCGGGACTTCACCGACGCCGAGTTCGCCAACGTCACCTGCCCGACCCTGATCGTCATCGGCGACAACGACTTCGCCGGACCCGGCGAGCCGCTGGCCGAGAAGCTGCCGAACGCGACCGTCCGCACGCTCAAGCGCACCGACCACTTCGCGACCCCGGAGTCGTTCGCGTTCATCGATGCCGCGCTGGCGTACATCGACGCCGTCCCGGCCTGACGTCGTGTGGCATGACGTCGTGCGGCGTGACGTCGTGCGGCATGACGTCGTTCGGCGACGCGTTGTTCGGGGCGGCCACGTGACGGGACCCGCCGACGTCGCACGCTGCGCTCGATCGGTGGTGCCGGCGACGGCGGGCGCGCGGTGGTCACGACGGCGGGTGCGGCTCGCGAGCCCGTCAGCGCCGCAACGCCGACCGGCGTGGTGACCCCGATCGAGTCCGCGGTCGACGTCGCCCTCGACGCGCTGAGCCGCGGCGGTCTGGTCGCGATCCCCACGGAGACGGTGTACGGCCTGGCCGGCGACGCGGCGAACGAGCGTGCCGTGGCGCGGATCTTCGCGGCCAAGGGCCGGCCCGCTGACCATCCACTGATCGTCCACATCGCCGCCGCGACCGAGCTCGAGCGCTGGGCGGCATCGGTGCCACCGGCCGCCGCACGCCTGGCCGCCACGTGTTGGCCGGGACCGCTGACCGTGCTGGTGCCGAAGGCCGCGCACGTGCTCGACGCAGTGACCGGTGGGCGGGACACGGTGGGTCTGCGGGTGCCGGCGCACCCGCTCACGCTGGAGCTGCTGACGCGGTTCGGCGGCGCCGTTGCGGCTCCGTCGGCGAACCGCTTCGGACGGGTCTCGCCGACGAGCGCTGAGCACGTGCGCCACGACCTCGGCGATCTCGTCGACGTCGTGCTCGACGGTGGACCGTGCCCGGTCGGCGTGGAGAGCACGATCGTCGACTGCACGACGGATCCGCCGCAGGTGCTGCGGCCGGGCGGGATCGCGGATGAGGAGATCGCCGCGCTGCTCGACGGCGACCTCGCCGAGGCATCCGGACCGAGCCGTGCGGCAGGGATGCTCGGCTCTCACTACGCGCCGGAGTGCCGGGTCGAGCTCGCCGAGTCCGCGGCGCAGGCGGACGCGCTCGCGAGGGCGCGCACGGCGGAGGGCCTGCGCGTGGACGTGATCGACGCCACGAGCGATCTGGCGGCCTACGCCCGCTGGCTGTACGCATGGCTGCGCGCCGCCGACGATCGTCACCTCGACGTCATCGTCGCCGTCCTCCCCCCACCCGCCGGCCTCGGTCACGCCATCCGCGACCGCCTCATCAAAGCCGCCGCCACCCGGTGACCCCTCCGCGTCGGCGCGCCGAGCGCGACGCGGGGTCGAGGAGGGTGGCTTGCCCCGGCGAGTGCGGAGCGGTCAGCGAGGCGCGATGCACCCGATGCAACGCGCACGGCACTGGGCTCCGCCGGGAGCGAGGTGCTCAGTCCGGGTCGCGGCCGAGGCGGTTGAGGTGGGCGACCCAGGTGTCGCGGACGGTTTCGGCGTCGACGCCGTCGGGGACGGGCAGGTCGAAGACGACGGTGATGCTGACGGTGCTGGCACCGGCGTCGGGGACGAGATCGAGCCGGCACCAGCACGAGACCGGCTCGTCCAGCCGGGCCTCGAGCAGGTACGGCGGATCGTCGACCGCGACGTCGCCGATCCACGAGGCCACGATCAGCAGCGCCTCGTAGGCCTCGGCGGGGAGTGCGTCGATCGTGAACGACGGCGCATCGTGCTGGACCCGCTGACCACGGAACGGTCGGTGCACCACGCGGCGGTTGCGTCCGAACGGGCCGCCCGACGACGGCGCGCCCGGCGCTGCGCCGCTCGACGACCAACCGGCCGAACCCGACGACCATCCGGCCGAACCCGACGCCGATCCGGACCGAGGCGGCGGGCCGAGGGGCGGCAGCGGGCGACGGCCGGTGAGGTGCGCCACCGCCGCTTCGAACGCGACGTTGACCTCTTGCATCTTCGCCTCGTCGCCGCCGACGTCGGGATGGAGCGTCTGCGCCAGGCCGCGCCGGGCGAGGCGGACCTGTTCCAACGTGGCGTCCCGGGTCAGCCCCAAGACGACGAACGGATCGGTCACCTCACGGCCGGCCGGATCGTCGGCCGGAACGCTCGTCGCCCGGCGGGTCGGGTTGTTGGCCGGCTTCGAACGCGTGCCAGCGGGTGTGCTGCGCGCCCTCGGGATCGACGGCCCACGCAGCGCGCCGGTCCCAGCCGTCGTCGAACACGACGTCCGCCAACGGCTTGCGCCGCACCGGGCCGTGCCCACCCGCAGGGCGGCCGAGCGTGATGCACGCCGACATCGCCACGCCGTCCGGGATCTCCAGCAACTCGCGCAGCTCGGGCTCCACCGCGTGGTGGAACCCGGTGAGCGCCCCGCCGTAGCCGAGCGCCCGCGCCGCGAGCAGCAGGTTCTGACACGCCGGGTAGACCGATGCGCCCTCGTAGGGATCCGGGTCCCGGTAGCGCTGCAGGCATACGAGCACGATCACCGGCACCTGCTCGACGTGGTCCACGTAGTGCTGCATCGTCGCGGCCATCCGCGCCTTCGGCGACGACGGATCGACACCCGAGCCCTCGGTGTACTTGTCGCGTCGCACCTTCGCCGCCCAGCCGGCGCGGAACGACCTGCCCAGCAATGCCTTCGCCTCACGGGCCCGGGGACCGTCGCGCAACGTCAGGAAGCGGAACGGCTGTCGGTTCGAACCGCTCGGGGCGCGACCCGCGTGCCACAGGATCGTGGCCAGGTCCTCGTCGGGGATCGGCTCGTCCGTGTAGCGGCGGATCGCCCGCGTCGTGGCCAGGCCCTCGAGCAGCGAAGGCTCCTCGCGCGTCGCCACCGGCTCAGCGTCCCGTGAAGGTCGGGTCGCGCTTCTCCATGAACGCAGCGACGCCCTCGCGGAAGTCGGCGGTGCTGAGCAGCGGGAGCAGCTGCAGGAAGACGTGGTGCACGTTCTGCTCGAACGTCTCCGTCTCGGCGGCACGCATCATCCGCTTGATCGCGCGCACCGCGAGGGGCGCGTTGGCGGCGATCTCGGCGGCCATCCCGGCCGCGAACTTGGCGAGGTCCGCGCCGTCCACGACGTGGTTCACGAGACCCAGCGCCAGCGCTTCGTCGGCGCGCAAGGTTCGTCCCGTGAATGCGATCTCGGCGGCCTTCGCGTAGCCGACCATCCGCGGCAGCAACCACGTGCCGCCGCTCTCGGGGAGGATGCCGCGCTTGGCGAAGCCGGGGGCGAGCTTGGCCGTGGTGGCGGCGACGCGGATGTCGCAGCCGAGCGCGAGGTCGAGCCCGTATCCGGCCGCGCCACCGTTGAGCGCGCACACGGTCGGCGTGTCCAGGTTGTGCAACACGATCGGCGGCGCGTCGCGAAGTGCGAACTCGCCCGGGTACGTGTCGAGGTTGCCGAGCCCGCCGAGCTCGCCCTTCGAGCTGCTCGACTGCGCCGCCAGATCGAGCCCCGCGCAGAACGCCCGGCCCGCTCCGGTGAGCACGATGCAACGCACGTCGCGGTCCGCGTCGGCGTCCAGCAACCACGCCGACAGATCACCGAGCATCGCACTCGAGATGGTGTTCATCCGCTGCGGCGCGTTGAGCGTGATCGTCGCGACGTGGTCGCAGACCTGGTAGAGCACCTCGTTGCCGAGGGTGTCGGATGGACCGCCTGCGGCGGTTGCGGAGGGGTCTGCCATGACCGGAAGTTAGCTGTGAACGCCCTGTTACCCATGCGTCGGATGCTTGTTACCCGTCGGAAACCACGCTTAGGATGCGCGACAACTGAACATCAAGCACGGTGCGGCAACCCGTCGCGCCGTGCTCTCCTAGGGGGAGACCACTACTCATGCAACGAACTTTCGTGCGTCGATCAGGCGCGTTGGCCGTGGGGTTGGCGTTGCTCGCCACCGCATGCGGCTCCGACAAGAAGGAGTCGAGCACCGCTGCTCCGACCACCGTCGCCGGTGCCAGCACCACAGCCGCTGGCGGCAGCGCCGGCGAGATCGCCCCGATGCCCACCGGCGTGACGTGCTCGGGTGTGACGCTCGCGTTCCTCGGCGCGCTGTCGGGCGACAACGGCAACCTCGGCAAGAACATGGTCAACGGCGCCACCCTCGCGATCGACGACTTCAACAAGGCCAACCCCAACTGCAAGGTCACCTTCGAC
>JAODBQ010000373.1 GCA_025464045.1 Ilumatobacteraceae bacterium | reverse complement strand
ACGCCAGCGGGTTGATCGGGCCGAGCAGGCGCAACTCGCGATCCAGATCGCGCACCCGCGCCGCCGGCGTGGTGCCCTCGCCCACCTCGGGTTGGCGCGCCGCGATGGCGGCTTCAGGTTCCAGGTCGTGGTCACGGCGCAGCGCCTCGACGGCACCCTCCAGGCGCAGCTTGACCTCGGTCTCGTCGAGCTCGACGCGGCGCGAACGCTCCCGGTTCTCGTCGAGCGCGCGCTCTGCAGCGACACGCCGGCGGCGAGTGTCGTCGAGGCGCTGGGCGATGGCGCGCACCTCGTCGCTCTGGCGACGACGGATCTCCATCAACTCGCCGTGGCGCACCTCGACCGTCGCCCTGTGCCCGTCGACGAGCGCGGCCAGCCGGTCGATCGCGGCGATGCTGCGCTCGACGACGAGGCGCCGCTGCTGGGCTTCCGCGCGCGCCACCGCATCCGACGCGAGCCGTCGCTCGGTGTCCGCGAGGCGCCGTTCGAGGAACTGGTGGCGCTCGTGGAGCCCGGCGTTGCGGACCTCCATGTCCTTGCGCCGCGCGGTCAGCTCGGCGGCACGCGCGTCGATCTCGGTGCGGGCCTGGCCGCGAGCTCGCGCGGCGGCCGCCTCCGCGGCCTCGTCGGCCTCGAGGGCGGGGACAGCCGCTTCGAGCTCGGCGATGCGTGCCCGCTCGCGGGCCAGCCGTTCGTCGGCCTCGGCGAGCACGTGCGCGGACGATTCCAGCTCGGCGTTGATCTCGCGCCGGTCGCTCTGTGCTCGCGCCAGCGCTTCGGAGCTCGCGGTGAACCCGGCATCGTGGGCATCGAGCCGGCGGGTGAGCTCGGCCTCGGCGAGCTGCGCGGCGCGCAGCTCGGCCGACGCTGCGCCGAGCACGGTCTCCGCCCGCTGCAGATCCGTCTCCGCCACGCCGAGGCGCTGCTGCGCCTCGTCGAGCGCTGCGGCCGTTGCGCCACCGCCGGCCGCACCGAGGCGCCAGCCGGCCGGACCGAAGCGGTCGCCCTGATCCGTGACGACGAGCGCAGTGGGATCGGCCAGCACGAGGTCGACGGCCTCGGTCCACGCGGTGACGCGGACGGTGCCGGCCAGCAGCCGTTCGAGCAGGACGGCGACGCCACCATGTCTGCTGCGCACGTGGCCGACGACAGATCGATCGTCCGCGGCGCCCGGCTCGGCGCCCGCGCCGAGACCCGCCCCGCGGCCCTCGGCGCCGCCAGCCTCGCCGAGGGCGAGCACGGCCGCCTGGACGTTCGACGACTCGAGCGATTCGAGCGCTCGCCGGCCGACGGCGGGCGAGGCGACGACGACGGCCTGCAGCGCCTCGCCGAGCGCAGCCTCGACAGCGGCCTCCCAGCCGGCGTCGATCTCGATCACGTCGAGCAGCGTGCCGAGCACGCCTTCGACGCCGACCAGGTGATCCGCGCCGGCCTTCGCCCGCGCCGATTCGAGGGCCATCCGCAGTGCCTCGGCGCGGGCTTGCCAGCGCGAGTGCTCGGCGACCGCGGACTGCCGGGTGGCGAGTGCATCGGCGTTGGTCGCATCCGCGGCCTGCCGGCGCGCTTCGGCCGCTTCGGCATCCTCGACGAGGGAGGCCTCGACCGCCTCTGCGGCACCGCACTCGCCGCGCAGCCGCTCGATCTCGGCCTCCAGGCGCTCGCTGCGCCCGCGCTGGTCGGCGACGCGGTTGCGCTGCCGGCGAGCCTCCGCTTCGCCGCGCTCGACGTTGGCGCGCATCGAACGCAGCTCGCCCCGGACCTCCGCTGCCGCGCTCGCCGCGGGAGAGCCCGGCTGCACCTGCTCGACCGAGGCCAGCACCTCCTGGCGTCGAGCGGCGAAGCGCTCCTCGTCGTCGGCCAGCTCCTCGGCGGCCGGACCGAGCGCCGCCAGCTCGGTGGTGACCGCTTCGAGCTCCACGCGCAGCCGGCCGGCATCGGCTTCCAGGCTGGCGACGACGCCGGAGTCCATCAGCTGCCCACGGTCGCGCTCCATCGACCGCTTCCGTTCGACGATCACTGCGGCCACACCCCTGGCCCGCTCGCGCAGCTGCTCGACGCGGACCATCTCGTCGCCGAGGTCGGTGTCGCCGCGCGCGGTCAGCTCGGCCTCGGCCGCGAGGACCGCCGTGTCGAGCTCGGCGAGCTCATGGCGAATCGCCGTGTCACGTTGTCCGAGCGACAGCTTCTCCGTCGCCTGCGCGGCGAGGCGCTGGCGCAGCGCGGCGATGTCGCGACCGGCGAGGAACACCTGCAGCGCGGCCAGCTCGGCCACGAGAGCACCGTGGCGTCGGGCGGCATCGGCCTGACGCTCCAGCGGGCGGAGCTGACGGCGCACCTCGCGCAGCAGATCCTGCACGCGCAGCAGGCTCGCCTCCGTGGCGTCGAGGCGCCGCTCGGCCTTCTCCTTGCGCCGCCGGTACTTGAGCACGCCCGCCGCTTCCTCGATGATCGATCGGCGGTCCTCCGGGCGGGCGTTGAGCACGGCGTCGATCTGGCCCTGGCTGACGATCACGTGCTGCTGACGGCCGACGCCGGCGTCGGAGAGCAGCTCCTGCACGTCGAGCAGGCGGCAGTTGACGCCGTTGATCGCGTACTCGCTCTCGCCGGTGCGGAACAGGGTGCGCGACACCGCGACCTCGGTGAACTCGATCGGCAGCAGACCGGCGGAGTTGTCGATCGTCAACTCGACCTCGGCCCGCCCGAGCGCCGGCCGCTTGGCCGTCCCGGCGAAGATCACGTCGTCCATCTTCTGGCTGCGCACGGCCGACGGGGCCTGCGCGCCGAGGACCCAGGCGATCGCGTCGACGACGTTCGACTTCCCGGATCCGTTGGGTCCGACGACGACGGTGACACCCGGCTCCAGCTGGAACGTGGTGGCGTCGGCGAACGACTTGAACCCCTTGAGGGTGAGCGACTTCAAGAACACGGCGTCAGCGAACCTAGTCGCCGCAGCCGCATTGCGTCAGGACCTCCGGCCGCCGGCGAGTAGCCCGGGGCGGGGGTTGTTCCGACTCGGGCGGCGATCTTGCGCCTCCTGGCTGCGGATCGTCGCGGCGGCTTCCGCACCAGAACGCGCCCAGAACCACCCACGGCGCGACCGGATCCGGGTGACGGGCGCGTCAGTGTTGGCAGCGGGGGCAGAAGCAGGTCGAGCGTCCGCCGGTGACGATCCGCACGATGTCGGCCCTCCCACACGTCAGGCAGCGCTGGCCGGCCCGGTCGTACACCCGGTGGTGGAGCTGGAACCAGCCGCCCTGCCCCTCGATGTCGACGTACTGCGTATCGGCCAGCGTGCTCCCGCCCGCCTCGATCGCCTGTGCCAGCACCTCGTGGATCGCCCGGTGGAGGCGACCGATCTCGCGGGCGCTCAACGAGTCGGACAGCCGGTCCGGGCGCAGCTTGGCCAGGTGCAGCGTCTCGTCGCAGTAGATGTTGCCGATCCCCGCGATCACGTGCTGGTCGAGCAGCAGCGGCTTGAGCTGACGCGATCGGCCGAGCAGCAGCGCGGTGAGCTCGGCCCGTGTCAGCCCGTCGGTGACCGGGTCGATGCCGAGCTTGGCCAGCTCGGGCATCTCCGCCGCGGCGTTGTTCGGGTCGAAGACGACGACTTCGCCGAACGTCCGCGGATCGACGAACCACATCTCCTGCGGCGGCTCGCCGGCCAGGTGCAGGACGACGTGCGTGTGCGGCGGACGTTCCGTGCCCGCAGCCGCGATCAGCACCCGACCACTCATGCGCAGGTGGATCATCAGCCGGTCGCCGGAGTCGAGCTCGCCGATCAGGTACTTCCCGCGTCGGCCGAACCGGGTGATCGTCACCCCCGTCAGCCCGTCGATCAGCGCCTCGGCCGACGTGCGCCGCACGGTGCGCTCGCGGCCGACCTCGACCCGTTCGATCCGCCGCCCGACGACCTGCGCCTCGAGCCCGCGGCGAACCGTCTCCACCTCCGGCAGCTCGGGCACCTCAGCTGCTCTCGGCGAGGAGCACGGCGCAGGCCTGCTCCGCGGCGCGCTGCTCGGCCACCTTCTTCGAGCGTCCCTCGCCGGCACCGAGCGGCCGGCCGGCGATGAACGCCGTCGCCTCGAAGTGCTTGGCGTGATCCGGGCCGGAGTCGGCGAGCACGTAGACCGGGGCCACGTCGTACAGGCGCGCGCTGATCTCCTGCAGCAGCGTCTTGTAGTCGAGCCGGTCCAGCCGCGCGGCGGCCGTCACCAGCGGCTGGGTGAACAGCCGGTCGATCAGGGCGCGCACCGCGTCCACGCCGCCGTCCAGGTACACCGCCCCGAGGACCGCCTCCAGCGCGTCGGAGAGGATCGACGGCTTGTGCCGTCCTCCGGCGAGGTCCTCGCCACGGCCGAGCAGCAGGCACGAACCGAGGTCGATCCCCTCGGCCACCTCGGCGAGCGCGTTGGCGTTGACGACGCTCTTGCGCAGGTCGGTCAGCTTGCCCTCCGGGAGCTCCTGCGGCCACCGGTAGGCGACATCTGCGATCACCCACCCGAGCACCGCGTCGCCGAGGAACTCGAGGCGCTCGTTGGACGGCTCACCGCCGAACTCGGCGCACCACGAGCGGTGTGCCATCGCGCGGCGCAGCAGCAACTCGTCGCGGAACGTGTAGCCGAGCCGCTCGCTGAGCCCGACGAGATCGGGCTGGGATGCAGCCGTGTTCACCCGTCCTTGACGCGGTCGTACACGTAGTCGACGGCGTCGCGCACCGTCTTCAGGTCGGCCAGGTCCTCGTCCTCGATGCGGAAGCCAACGGAACGTTCGCTGAGCTCCTCCTCGAGCGCCTCGACGAGCTCGATCAGCGCGAGCGAGTCCGCATCGAGGTCATCGACGAACGACTGTCCCTGGCTGATCGTCGCCGGATCGATCTCGAGGATGTCGGCAAGGTTGCCGCGCACGATCTCGAAGACGGCATCCCGGTCGAGCGGGGCATCCGTGTTGGACGGAACAGGGTCTGACGGCACGAAGTGGTTCTCCTGGAGCTGGGCGGCCGCGGTCGGCGCCAATGGTACGCGGGGCAGGTCGAACCTAGGCGTGCTGAGCGATCGCCGCGCGGATCTCGTCGACGAGCCCGGCCTCGACGAGGTCACGGGCCAGCGTGATCGCGTTGACCATCGCCGTCGAGTTCGACGAGCCGTGGCTGATGATGCACACGCCGTCGACACCGAGCAGCGCGGCCCCGCCGTAGGTGTCGGGGCTCATCTCCGCCAGCACCGGGAGCACGGCCGGGAGCAGTGCGTCGGCGTGCGCCTGGTACTCGGGGGTCGAGCCGAACGCCGTGAACAGCATCGAGAAGACGGACTTCAACGCACCCTCGAGCGCCTTCAGCGCGACGTTGCCGGTGAACCCGTCGGTGACGATCACGTCGGCGGTCTTGTTCATCAGATCGCGACCCTCGATGTTGCCGATGAAACGGATGCCGGGCGTCCTCGACAGCAGCTCGTAGGCCTCCTTGCGCAGGGTGTCGCCCTTGCCCGGTTCCTCACCGATCGACAGCAGCCCGACTGCCGGGTCGTCGATGCCGAAGCGGTGGCGGGCGTAGATCGAGCCCATCTGTGCGAACTGGGCGAGCCACTCCACCTGGACCTCGGAGTTGGCCCCGCTGTCCAGCATCGTGTTCGGCTTCGCCCCGGGCACCGGGATGGTGGTGGCGATCGCCGGGCGGCTGACGCCCTTGATCCGGCCCATGCGCAGCAGCGCCGATGCCATCGTCGCGCCGGTGTTGCCGGCGGAGACCATCGCCGACGCCTTGCCGTCGCGCACCGCCTCGGCGGCGCGCACGAGGGACGAGTCCTTCTTGCGGCGCACGGCTCCCGCCGCGTCCTCGTGCATCTCGATGATCTCGGAGGCCTCGAGCAGCGGGAGGTCGCCGACACCGTCGAGCCCCGGAGGACCGACGAGCAGGACGGGGATGCCGGCAGCGGCAGCGGCGTGGGCGCCGGCGAGGATCTCGTCGGGTGCACGATCGCCGCCCACCGCGTCGACAGCGATCGGCAGCATGGAGACGTGTGGTGTGGGTGCGGGAGCGCGACGCGCGCTCAGCCCACGTCGACGGCGACGCGGTCCTTGTACCAACCGCAGGCCGGGCACACCGTGTGCGGCAGCTTGGCGGCGGCGCAACGCGGGCAGATGCTCCGCGGCGGCGTGCCCAACTTCCACGCGCCAGCACGGTGGCTGCGCGTCTTCATCTTGGACTTCTTCTTCTTGGGGACAGCCATCTGGACTCCCTGGAGGCGCTTCGCAGCCGAGGCGGTCTCGGACGAAATCGGGCGTTCGGAGGTTAACGGACAACGCCCC
>JAODBQ010000353.1 GCA_025464045.1 Ilumatobacteraceae bacterium | reverse complement strand
CGATCTCGGTGCGCAGGGCGAGGTTGTCCGTCCAGGCGAAGCGGTCCGCGAGCTCCGGGCGCACGCGCGACGCGAGGTCGGCGAAGATCCGCCACTCGCTGCGTGCTTCACCGAGCGGCGGCGCGGCCTGTGGGCTGAACGCGATCCGGCGCTCCGTCGTCGTCGAGGTGCCGCCGCCCTCCTGTTCGTAGCGCGTCGCCGCCGGCAGGAGGATCACGTCGTCGCCGTCCACGAACATCTGCGGCGTGACCACGATGTCCTGGTGGACGCGCAGCCCGAGACGGCTCATCGCCGCCTCGACGCGGGGCGGATCGGGCAGGATCTCGAGCAGGTTCGATCCGCTGAGGTAGAGGACGTCGAGCTCGCCGCGCTCCGCGGCGTGGACCATCTCCGGCGCGGTCAGGCCCGGCGCGTCCGGCACGGCGAAGCCCCAGCGCGCGCTCCACGCCGCGGCGTGCTCGGCATCGACCGGTTCGCCGCCCGGCAGCGCGGTGGCGTAGGCGCCCATCTCCGAACCGCCCTGCACGCCACTGTGGCCGCGGATCGGCATCAGTCCGGCGCCGTCGCGCCCGACGTTGCCACGCGCGAGGCCGACGTTGACGATCGCCTGCACCCCCTCGACGCCGTGGGTGTGCTGGGTGATGCCCATGCTCCAGACGAGCACCGCACCCTTCGCGTCGGCGTAGAGGTCGACGAGCGCGTCCAGCTCGGCGGCGGAGATCCCCGCCTCGGCGAGCAGCTCGTCGAGATCCATCGCGGCGAGCGCTTCGACCATCGCCGGCCAGCCCTCGGTGTGCTCGACGACGAACGTCTCGTCGATCGCGTCGCGGGCGATCAGCGACTTCAGCACGGCGTTGGCGAGCGCGACGTCGCCCTCGGGCCGCACGGGGATGTGCAGGTCGCACAGCTTCGTGCCGAACAGCGCCGACTCGAGGTTGCTCGGCACCCAGTAGCGCTCCAACCCGGGCTCGAGGTACGGGTTGATCACCACCACCTTCGCGCCGCGCTTCTTGGCCAGGTACAGGTACTTCGTGAACACCGGCTGGTTGTTGGCGACGTTCGCGCCCCACAGCACGATCAGGTCGGTCTCGAGCACGTCCTGCATGCTGCACGTCGCCGCAGCGACGCCGATCGTCTCCTTGAGCCCGACGGTGGAGGGTGCGTGGCAGGTGCGCGCCGCGGAGTCGATGCTGGCGATGCCCATCGCACGCGCGGCCTTGCCCGCGGCGTAGTACACCTCGTTCGTGATCCCCCGGCTGGTCATGAAGATCGCCGTGCGCGCACCGCCGGCGCCACGGATCGCGTCCGCAGTGGCGGTCATCGCCTCCTCCCACGAGATTCGCCGGAAGCCGGCTTCGCCGCGGCGGCGACGCATCGGGAAGGCGAGACGGCCGAGCTCGCGCAGCTCGGTGGTCGTGCGCCGGCGCATCGCCGCCGCGTCGGCGAGCAGCGCGTGGTCGAACGGCTCGGCGCAGTTCACCTCGAGCAGCTTCAGCCGGGTCGTGCACAGGTGCACGCCGTCGAGCGTCCAGTCGTGGAACCCGGCGACACCGAGCGCACATCCGTCGCAGACGCCCTTCGACAGGATCCGCAGTGCCTTGCGGGCATTGCCTCGCACGTGCCAGGCGATCTTGGCCATGTCCCAGTAGTGGTTGGGCTTCTGGTGGCCGATGCCGTTCGGGGAGAGGCTCACCCAGCTCCTGCGGTCCCAGGCCATCCGCTCAGACTACGAGCGGCCCGGCACGTCTCACAGTTCGTGGAAGGAGCCCAGCTTGCCGCGGTAGAACAGCAGCGGTTCGGGGTCCGCGGGATCGTCGATGTGCTCGAAGTCCTGGATCCGTCCCATCACGAAGTGGTGATCGCCGGCGTCGACGACACCCTCGATCGTGCAGTCCATCCACGCCAGCGCACCGTCGAGCATCGGCGATCCGGTGGCGGGAGCGGGCGTCCACGCCACGCCCTCGAACGGGTCCTCGACCGAGCTCTTCGCGAACTGCCAGCACAGCTCCGCCTGGTCGGCGCCGAGCACGTTCACGCAGAACGCCTTCGTCGGCAGGATCTCCTGCCACCTGTCCGAGCTGACCATCGGCAGGAAGCCGACGAGCGGCGGATCGAGCGACACGGAGGCGAACGAACCGATGGTGAAGCCGATCGGTCGCCCATCGTCGACCCCCGTGATGACGGTCACTCCGGTTGGGAAGTGGCCGAGCACCCGGCGGTACTTCATGGGGTCGATGGTCATCTTCGGGATCGTAGACGGGAGGCGCTCGGGGCGCGTCCCCGGGCATGACGACGGTTCTGCCCCGCATGCGTGCGAGCCTGTGACATGGACGACAAGCCGGCGATCCGCCGCAGGATGCGGCTGCTGCGCGACCTCATCGACGACCGCCTGCTGCGCAGCGTGCAGCTGTGGGCAGCGGTCGCCACGTTGCCGGAGTACGCCGCCGCGACCACGGTGATGGCCTTCGTCGGCACGCGCGGCGAACCCGACACCGATCCGTTGTTCGCCAGGTTGGAGCGCGACGGCAAGCAGCTCGTGCTGCCGCGCACCCACGGCGACCACATCGAACCCGCCTTGCTCGGCGACGGGTTGCGCACCGGCGCGTTCGCCGTCCCCGAGCCGTCGGGCGAGATCGTCGAGGTCGCCGCCGTCGGTCTGGTGCTCGTGCCCGGCCTCGCGTTCATGGTCGACGGCACACGGCTCGGCCAGGGCGGCGGCCACTACGACCGCTTCCTCGCCACGTGCCCAGCGCCGAGCATCGGCGTGTGCTTCGCCGAGCAACTCGTCGACGAGCTCCCCGTCGCTTCCCACGACATCCGCGTCGCGAGAGTCGTCACGGCCTGACCGACCTGCTCGCGCCGCACACGATCCGCGCCGCGGTCACGCTCGGCCTGTCGTGGGCGCAGGTCCGCCGAGGACGGCGGCGAACGAGCGCTGCCGATCATCGTCCGGCTGGTGCCGGTCGACCGTGGTGTGCAGCGGCCTCAGCTCGCGTAGTACTCGCGGCCCAGGTGCGTAATCTGGTCCTCGCCCATGATCCAACGGAGGGTGTTCTTCAGCTTCGTCAGCTGGATGAACAGGTCTTGCTCGGCGTACAGCCCGGGTGCCACCTGCGGGCTCTTGTAGTAGAAGCTCAACCACTCCTGGATGCCGCCGAGCCCGGCGCGCTGCGCGAGGTCGCTGAACAGCACCAGGTCGAGTGCCAGGGGTGCGGCGAGGATGGAGTCGCGACAGAGGAAGTCGACCTTGATCTGCATCGGGTAGTTCAACCAACCGAAGATGTCGATGTTGTCCCACCCCTCCTTGTTGTCGCCACGCGGTGGGTAGTAGTTGATGCTGACCTTGTGGAACACGTTGCCGTAGAGGTCCGGGTTCTTGGACGGTTCGAGGATGTCCTCGAGCACGCCGAGCTTGGACTCCTCCTTGGTCTTGAAGTTCTCCGGGGCGTCGAGGACCTCGCCGTCACGGTTGCCGAGGATGTTCGTGGAGTACCACCCGGCGAGGCCCAGCTGGCGGGCCTTGAGCATCGGTGCGAGCACCGTCTTCATCAGCGTTTGGCCGGTCTTGAAGTCCTTGCCGCTGATGGGGATGTTGTGGTCGGTGGCGTACTGGCGCAGCACCGGCGTGTCCACCGCGAGGTTCGGTGCGCCGTTGGCGAACGGCACGCCCTCGAGGAGCGCCGCGTAGGCGTACAGCATCGACGGCGCGATCTGATCGTCGTCGGCGTCGATCGCCTTCTCGAACGATTCCAGATCCATGTGCGCCGGGCCGGGCTCGATGAAGATCTCGGTGCTCGCACACCAGATCATCACGACCCGATCGACCTGCTTCGTGTCGCGGAAGGTGTTGATGTCCTCGCGGATCGCCTCGAGCATCGCCCGCTTGCTGATGTCGCCCTTGGTGTGCTCGCCGTGCAGGTTGCGTGCGTACTTCAGCTGGAACGCCGCGCTCATCGGGCGGATGTCGCGCAGCGTGTCGGCGATCGCCTCGATGTGCTTGCCCCCGTCGAGCACACCGGCGCGAGATGCAGCCACGTATGCGTCGTCGGGGAACACGTCCCACGCGCCCCACACGATGTCCTCGAGCGCGGCGAGCGGCACGAAGTCCTTCACCAGCGGACTGCGCGCCTCGGTGCGCTTGCCGAGGCGGATCGTGCCCATCTGCGAGAGGCTGCCGATGGGCAGCCCCATGCCGCGTTTGACGAGCTCGACACCGGCGATGAGGGTCGAGGCCACCGCGCCCAGGCCGACCGTGAGCACGCCGAGCCGGCCCGTTGCGGGCGCGACCGTGGGTGACGGAGGTGTTGACATGGGCGACAGGCTAAGGGGTCGGCCCCCCTACACTCGCCTTCCGTGACCGCCCCTGCCGACCGGCCCGCCCCGCCCGAGATCAGCCCGGGCGGTGCGATCCTGATGAACGGGCTGCGCCTGCGCGACGAGATCGTCGACGGGCTGCGCGCCACGATCGAGGCCGCGGGCTCGCCTCCGGTGTGCCTGGCCACCGTGCTCGTCGGCGACGACGGGCCGAGCCAGCGCTACGTCAAGATGAAGCACGAGCGGGCCGCGAAGGCGGGGATGATCAGCCGCCACGAGACGTTGCCGGCCACCGCCTCGCAGGCACAGGTCGAGGAGCTCGTGCAGGGACTCGCCGACGATCCGGCCGTGCACGGGATCCTCGTGCAGCTGCCACTGCCCGGCGACCTCGACGAGGATCCCGTGCTCGCACTCGTGCCCGCGGAGAAGGACGTCGACGGCCTCACCATCGCGTCGATGGGCCGGCTCGTGCGCGGCCTGCCAGGCCTCGTCGGCTGCACGCCGCTCGGGGTGATGCGCCTGCTCGAGCGCTACGGCGTGGCCACCAGCGGCAGGCGCGCCGTGGTGATCGGTCGTTCGACGCTCGTCGGTCTGCCGCTGTCGTTGCTGCTCGCGCGCAAGGGCACCGACGCCACCGTGACGATGGCCCACAGCCGCACCACCGACCTCCTCGACGTGTGCCGCGATGCCGACATCCTCGTCGGCGCGGCCGGCCAGGCCGGGATCATCACCGCCGCCCACGTCAAGCCGGGCGCCGCGGTGATCGACGTCGGGGTGTCACGCAGCGCCGCGGGCATCGCCGGCGACGTCCTGTTCGACGAGGTGCAAGCGGTTGCCGGGGCGATCACCCCGATGCCGGGCGGCACCGGACCGATGACGGTCGCGTGCCTGCTCGAGAACACGCTCACCGCCGCACGGCTGCAGGGCGCGTTCCCCGCGTAGCCGCGCGCCGGCGGCGGTTGCGTTCGACGATTCGCCGGGTAACGGTGTGGGCATGAGCGACGACGAACAGGACACCGCGGAGAGCGTCGACGAGGAGATGCTCGGCGAAGACGCCGTGACGAGCGACGAGGTCGGTTCGTTCGACGACGCACCGTTCACGCCGGTCGGGTTGCCCTTCGCCGATGCCGACGTCACCGACGAGTCCTTCGCCGAGCGCACCGCCCGGGAGGAGCCCGAGGTCTGGGAACAGCGGCCCGCCACGATCGTCGACGAGGCCGCAGACATCGTCGACAGCGACCTGCTCGAACAGCTCGACCAAGACGGCGACCTCGCCGAACCCGACTGAGGGTCGCCGCGTGGCACCTACGGCTCACCGCGCGTCGAGGCGAGGAGGTCGCGCTGGACGGGAGCGGGGAAGCGGACGGTGTGGCGGGTGTCGCCGAGCAGTTCGCGCACCTTGGCGAGCTCCCGGTCGATGTCCTTGACGCGCTGCGGCGGCACGTGCCGGAGCAGCCGGTGCGGCAGGGTCCCGTCCTTGCGCTGCACCCACGAGCCGACGATCTCGCCGTCCAGCCAGATCGTCGGGCCGCCGTTGCCGTTGCGGTCGAAGACGTGGGCACCGTGCTCGCCGAGGTACCAGTCGCGCTGCTTCCAACCCATCGTCGTCGGGTCGAGTCCAGGGAGCACCGCGACCCACGGTGCCTGCTTCGTCGAGGCCGCCGCGGCCGGCACATCGTCGGGAAGCACCCAACCGCTGACGCCGCCGTCCAGCTCGACCTCGACCGCCTCCACCTCGGCGAGCGCGGCGCGCACCGCACCGAGCGCCGACCCCAGCCACCACTGGACGTCCGCGGTCGTGCCCGGTCCGAACGACCGCAACCATCGTCGCACCAGCGCCGCGCGTGCCTCTGCCGGGTCGAGGTCGCCGAGCCCACCGGGCACGATCGCGTCCATCGGCATCCACGTGTACTGGCCGTTGATCCACGTGCCTGTCGGTCGCCCGCGCACGATCGCCCCGTCGAAGCCGAGCAGCAGCAGGACCCGCGTGTGCGCGGCAGGATCGGCGGCGTACGACTTGCCGACGGCCATGTGCAACGGCTTGGCGAGCTCGGGCACCTCGGCACCGAGCCGTCGTGCCGTCGCCGCGCCGAGTCGGTGCAGCGCGGCGAGGGTGTCCACCTTCGCGGCCGCCAGCCAGGCATCACCGTCGTCGGCGATCCCGCTGAGCTCCACCAACCGCGCGGTCCGGTTCCACTCCGTGCGGACCAGTCCGAGCGTGCACGCCGCGTGGGCCAGCCGGGCGGTCGCCGGGGTCATCACCCACAACGTGCGCCGCATCGCGTGGTGGCGGATCACGGCGTGGTCGTCGTAGAGCGCCGTCGTCACCGCCTCGATCGACGGGTGCGCCATCCGTGCCGCCGCCGACAGGTAGACGGTGACCGGGTCGCTGGAGTGCAACGCGACCATCGAGTCGGCGATCGCGGCAACGTCGTCGGTGCGCTCGGTGGCCAGCAACCGGTGCCGTACCGCGAGCCGAGCGCGCCGCTCAGCGGTGGAGATGCGCGGCCTGGTCACCCCGAGATCATGCCAAGCCGCCGCGGCGCCGCGGTCGAGGTTGCGCGTTCGGCTGTCGGCGTGGCACAATCGACGGCGATGCGCGCCCGACTCACCACCCTCGTCGTACTCATCGACTAGACGCACGTCCACATACGCGTGCGTCCCGGCCTCCCTGATGGGAGGCCATTTCAGTTTTCGGGCCGGCGTCCGGGTACGGACGTCGGGGGTTGTCAGCGAGTCGAGCAGCGAGCAGCACATGAACGGAGCAGAGCAATGAAGATCACCGGGGCGCAGGCCCTCATCAAGGCGCTCGAGATGGAGAACACCGAGGTGATCTTCGGCCTCCCGGGCGGATGCATCCTGCCCGCGTACGACCCGCTGCTGGACAGCAGCATCCGCCACATCCTCGTGCGCCACGAGCAGGGCGCCGGGCACATGGCCGAGGGCTACGCCCACGTCACCGGGCGTCCGGGCGTGGCGATGGTCACGAGTGGCCCCGCCGCCACCAACATGGTCACCCCGCTGATGGACGCCTACATGGACTCGATCCCGATGGTCGCGATCACCGGCCAGGTGGCGACGTACGCGATCGGCACCGATGCGTTCCAGGAGTGCGACACCGTCGGCATCACCCGCAGCGTCACCAAGCACAACGAGCTGGTGATGACCGCGCAGGACCTGCCGATGGCGGTGCGCCAGGCGTTCCACATCGCCACCACCGGTCGTCCCGGCCCGACGCTGCTCGACGTGCCCAAGGACGTGCTGCAGAACACGATGGACTGGTACTGGCCGACCGACGACGAGGTCGCCGACAGCCTCCCCGGCTACAAGCCGAACACCAAGGGCCACCCGCGGATGATCAAGGAGGCGGCGAAGCTGATCCTCTCCAGCGAGCGGCCGATCCTCTACGTCGGCGGTGGAGTGCTCAAGGCCCGCGCCGCCGAGGCCCTGCGCGAGCTCGCCGACCTCACCGACATCCACGTCGTCACCACGTTGATGGCCCGCGGGGCGTTCCCCGACGACCATCCGCTGTGCCTCGGCATGCCCGGCATGCACGGCAGTGCGAGCGCCACGACGGCGATGCAGAAGGCGGACCTGCTGATCGCGCTCGGCGCCCGCTTCGACGACCGCATCACCGGCAAGGTGTCCGGCTTCGCGCCCGAGGCGAAGATCATCCACGTCGACATCGATCCTGCCGAGCAGGGCAAGGTCCGCAAGCCGGACGTGCCGATCGTCGGCGACTGCCGACAGGTGATCGAGGAGATCATCAAGGCCATCCGCGCCCTGCGCGACGGCGGCACCGAGCAGGCCGACATCAGTGCGTGGAAGAGCCGCATCAGCGGCTGGCAGGAGCAGTTCCCGCTGGCCTACGAGCCGAGCGAGCCCGGCGATGCGCTCAAGCCGCAGTACTGCCTGGAGCAGCTGCGCGACAACGCGCCGGAGGGCACGATCCTCGTCGCCGGCGTCGGCCAGCACCAGATGTGGAGCAGCCAGTACTGGCACTTCAACGAGCCGTACACGTGGGTCAACTCGGGTGGCCTCGGCACGATGGGCTTCTGCGTCCCAGCCGCGATCGGCGCGAAGGTCGGCCAGCCGGACCGCACCGTGTGGGCCATCGACGGCGACGGCTGCTTCCAGATGACCGCGCAGGAGCTGGTCACCGCGAGCGTCGAGCGGATCCCGATCAAGGTCGCGATCCTCAACAACAGCTACCTCGGCATGGTCCGCCAATGGCAGGAGATGTTCTACGACGAGCGCTACAGCGAGGTCTACCTCTCGCCGGACCTGCCGGACTTCGTCAAGTGGGCCGAGGCGATGGGCTGCGTCGGGATCCGCGTCGACAGCCCGGAGGAGGTGC
>JAODBQ010000348.1 GCA_025464045.1 Ilumatobacteraceae bacterium | reverse complement strand
TGCTGCCGTTCGTGCTGCTGCTGGTCCTCCTGCTGGGCGTCGCGGTCGGCCGTTGGCGGTGCGTGCCGTTCGCGGTGGGCGTCGGTTCGGTGATCGTGCAGACCCACATCGCGTACGCGTACGCGCTCGCCGCACTCGGTGCCGCCGCGCTGGTGCTGGCGGCGGTCCGTCGCGGCTCGCTGCGCGGTCTGCCGTGGCAGCGCGTGCTGACCGGGCGAACGGCGCGCTGGTCGTACGCGGTGTTCGTGGTCCTGTGGTCGCAGCCGATCGTCGAGCAACTCCTCGGCAGCGGCGAGGGCAACCTGTCGCGTCTCGCGTCGGGAGCGTCCGGCGGCGGGCTCAAGATCGGCGTCGGTGACGCCACCCGGCTCACGGCCGCCGTGCTCCTCCAGGCCCCGTGGCAGCTGCGTTCCGGGTTCACCACCGCTGTGCCGCGCACCCCGCTCACGGCGACCGCCGCCGGCCCGACGTTGGTGATCAGCGGGATCCACGGCGTCGCCGTCGCCGCGGCGATCGTCGTCGTCGTGCTCGGCGCGCTCGTCGCCCTCGCGTTCGTCCACCGCCACGACGGCGACGCCCTCCTCGCAACCGCGTGCTGGCTGGCGGCAGCGGGCGTCGCCGCGGGTGTGCTGTGCGTCGCCGTGGTCACCGTCGGGCCGGTCGGCCTCGGCCAGCACCACGTGCGCTGGCTGTGGCCGATGACGATCCTCGTCCAGACCGTCGGTGGCTGGGCAGTGCTCGCGCTCGTCGCGCGCCGGCTGCGCGCCGCCGGCCGACTCCCGGCGGTCGCCCCGCTGGTCGCCGGCACGTTGGTCGCCGCTGCCGTCGTCGTGTTCGCTGTCGTCGCCCTGCCTGCCGACGCGCAACCGGAGGGGCCGACGGCCGACCGCGACGCGATGCCGGCGCTGCGCCAGGTGTTCGGGCAGCTGGACGTGTTGGCGACCTCGTCGCCGCTGCTGTTCGACCTCAGCAACCTCGTGCCGTTCGAGCCGTACAGCAGCGCGGTCATGATGCGCCTGCAGGAGCTCGGCATCGAGTTCCGCGTCAGCGATCCGGCCATGGTCCGCCAGCTCGGCAACCGGCGGCGCGCCACCGGGCGGGAGCGCACGTCGATCTTCCAGCTGGAGGGCCTCGACGCAGTGCTCTACGACGGATCGGCGTGCCGGGTCGCTTCGGCGAGCGCACTCGGCGCGGCGGCGACGAGTGCCGCGGCGGCCGGTGCCGCTGCGCTGGCCGGTCGACTCGCCGCCGGACAGCTCGCCGTCGACGCGGACCGGCTGCCTCCCGACGACCGCGTCCGCTACGAGACGGCCACGGCCGGCGGCGTCGGTCCCGGCGGCGCGTCGTTGGGGCCCGCTGCGGCGGCATCGGCGTCACGGCTCGTGGACGACGGCACGGTCGCGAGGTGGGTGGCGGACGGCAGTGCACGGCTCAGCGACGACGACCGCGCCACGCTGGGGCTCGTCGGGCGTTGGGTGTCCACCGCCTACGCGCTGTTCGCGAACGACCCGGCGACGTGCCCGTCAGCCGCGCCGGCGTGAGGCGGGCCGCAGGCGGCGCAGGCGGTCGGCCACGCCCCAGCGGGTGACGAGCACCATCGACTCGAGGATGATCGGCCAGGACATCTTCGACGTGCCACGCACGCGATCCCGGAACAGGATCGGGGTCTCCACCACGTGCGCGCCGTCGAGCACCAGCTCGCGCACGAGCTCGGTGAGGAACGCGTAGCCCTCGGCCGTCGTCGCCGCCGGGTCGATCGCGCGGAGCCGCTCGGCCCGGTAGGCGCGGAAGCCGGACGTGGAATCGTGCACGCTGATCCGCAGCGCGGCAGCGGTGTAGCGGTTCCCCCACTTCGACAGCAACCGCCGGTGCAGCGGCCAGTGCACCGTGCCACCGCCCGGAACGTACCTGGATCCCACCACGGCATCGGCGCCGGCGTCGATCAGGCCGAGCATCGTCGGGATCACGGCGGGATCGTGCGAGAAGTCCGCATCCATCGAGACGATCACCGGGTAGCCCTCGTCGAACGCAACCGTGAACCCGTACCGGTAGGCATCGCCGAGGCTCGCCCGGCCCCGACGGCGGAGCACCTTCAGCCCACCGACCTCGGCGGCCACCCCTTCCGCGAGGTCGGCAGTGCCGTCCGGGCTGGAGTCGTCGACGACGATCACGTCCGTGTCCGGTGCAGCGCGACGCACGGCGCGCAAGAGATCGACGATGTTCTCCGCCTCGTTGTAGGTGGGTAGCACGATCACCGAACGCACGGCCACGGAATCTAACGGTGCCGCTCCCTCGCCAACCCGTCGCTCCGGTCCGGCCGCGACGGCGACTCGCGCGGTCCGGCGGCTCTCGCTACGCTCGCGGCGCCCATGCCCGCGGTCCGCAGCTCTCATCTCGTCGCGCCGTTCGCGGACCGGCTCCTGGCGGCGGACGTCCCGGCGCTGGGCGTGGTGCAGCGGGCCGAGGTGGTTGCGTTCGTCGGCCGCCGGGTGGACGGGCTGCCCGGCTTCATCCGGCTCGGGGTGACCGGCGTCGCGGCGGTCTTCCGGGTCCTCCTCCCGCTCCCGGGCGGGTGGCGGATCGTCAGCGCGCTGTCCCGGCGACCGCTGCCACTGCTCGGCGAGTACCCACGACTCGTGCGCTCGCTCGCCTACGCGTACATCTGGGAGCGCTGGCCGCAGACCCCCACCGGCCGAGGAGGCGCGTGATGTCGCGAAGCGATGCGCATGCACAGGTGCTCGTCATCGGGTCCGGAGCCGGGGGCGCGACCACCGCCGCGGTGCTGGCCGAGGCGGGGCTCGACGTGCTCGTGGTCGAGGAGGGCGGGTGGGTCGAGCAGGGCAGTGTCGTGCCGTTCTCGCTCGAGCAGATGGACCGCCAGTACCGCGCCGGCGGCGTGACGGTGGCGCTCGGGCTACCGTCGATCGCGTACACCGAAGGCCGCTGCGCCGGCGGTGGCACCGAGATCAACAGCGGCCTCTACCGCCGGCCGCCTGCCGACGTGCTCGCCCGCTGGGCCGTCGACTACCGGATCCGCGACTTCGACCCGGACGAGCTGTTCGCGATCGCGGACGAGGTCGAACGCGACCTGTCGGTCGGTTTGCGCCCCGGTGCTGCCACTCCGGCGAGCGAGGTCCTCCGTCGTGGCGCAGACCGGCTCGGCTGGCAGAACGACGAGATCCCACGGTGGATGGCGTACCCGCCCGACGGCAACGCGTCGCAGGCCCACCGGCAGAGCATGACCCGCACGTACCTGCCGCGCGCCGAGCGGGCCGGAGCGCGCATCGAAGTCGGCTGTCGCGTCGACCGGCTCGAGCTCGACGGACCGCGAGCCCGCGCCGCGCACGTCACCCACGCGGACGGCCGGCGCAACACGGTCCGCTTCGGCGACGCGTTCGTCTGCGGCGGCGCCATCCAGTCGCCCGCGTTGCTGCAGCGCTCGGGCATCCGCGGCCACATCGGCAAGACCCTGGCCGTGCACCCGACCGTGAAGCTCGCGGCGCGCTTCGCCGACGTGGTCAACACCGTCGACGACGTCCCCGTGCACCAGGTGACGGAGTTCGCCCCGGACCTGTCGTTCGGCGGTTCGGCGAGCCAGCCGGGCCTGGTCGCGCTCGCCCTCAGCGATCACTGGGCCGCGTTCCACACCGCCATGACGGACTGGCAGCGGATCAGCGTGTACTACGCGGCGATCACCAGCGAGGGCCGTGGCGCGGTGCGTTCCGTCCGCGGCGTGCGCGACCCGATCGTCACCTACCGCCTCACCAGACGCGACCGTGAGCTCCTGCGCAGCGGCCTCGCGCGGCTCGCGCTGGTGATGCTCGAAGCCGGTGCAGAGGAGGTCTACCCGTCGTTCCGCGACGCTCCGGTCGTGCGCAACCGCGCCGACCTGGCGAGACTGCAGGACCGCTTCGTTGCCGGTCGGGCGAGCGTGATGACCGTGCACCTGTGCAGCACCGTGCCGCTCGGCGAGGCCGAGGGGATCACGGGTGCGAGCTCCTACGGCAAGGTCCACGGCACCGACAACGTGTGGGTCAACGACGCGTCGCTGCTACCGACCGCGCCGGGGGTCAACCCGCAGGCGACGGTGATGGCGATCGCGATCCGCAACGCCCGGCGCTTCGCCGCGTCGAGGAGCGCGCGTGGCTGAGCCGCGCCAGACCCTCGAGCCACCGGCGACCACGGTGGTCACCGGTGCCGCCGGCTGGCTCGGCACCGCGCTCGTCCATCGCCTCCTCGCCGAGGGCAGACCGCGATTGCGGTTGCTCGCACGCGACACCGCCCAGGCCGCGTCGCTTCGCGCCCTCGGCGACGTGCACGTCGTCATCGGCGACATCGCCCGATCGCAGACCGCGGCACGCCTGCTGCACGACGTCGACGGCCCGTGCGACGTGATCCACGCGGCCGGTCTGATCCACCCGAGGATCGTGCGCGACCTGTACGAGGCCAACGCCGACGGCACCCGCCACCTCGCCCGCGCAGCGCGCCGGGCGGGCGTGCGCCGGTTCGTGCACGTTTCGTCGAACAGCCCGTTCGGCACCAACCCGCACGTCGCCGACGTCTTCCGGGCGGAGGAGCCGTACCACCCGTACTACGCGTACGGCCGGTCGAAGATGCTCGCCGAGCTGGAGATCGCCGATGCCGTCGAGCGCGGCCTCGACGCCGTCGTCGTGCGACCGCCCTGGTTCTACGGTCCGCACCAGCCACCACGGCAGACGACGTTCTTCAAGCTCGTGCGCGCCGGTCGGTTCCCCGTGATCGGCGACGGCCAGCAGCGCCGTTCGATGGTCTACGTCGGGAACCTGGTGGACGGCGTGCTCGCCGCCGAGCTCACCGTCGGCATCGCGGGCCGCGGGTTCTGGATCGCCGACGCCAGGCCGTACACCGTCACCGAGATCGTCGCCACCGTCGGCCGCGCGCTCGCCGACGAGGGGTTCAGCGTGAAGCCCCCCGGCCGGCCGATGCCTGCGATCGTCGGGCGCGTGGCCGAGCTCGCCGACCGGCTGATCCAGCGCACCGGCCGCTACGTGCAGCAGGTCCACGTGCTCGGCGAGATGGACAAGACGATCGCCTGCGAGATCGGCACGTCGCGCCGGGACCTCGGCTACGAGCCGGCGGTCGAGCTGTACGAGGGGATGCGCCGCAGCATCTCCTGGTGCGTCGCAACGGGCATCGAGCTGTGACCACCAGCCTCGTCACCGGCGGGTGCGGCTACTTCGGTGCACTCCTCGTGCGGCACCTCGTCGCGGCCGGCCACGACGTGCGCGTCCTCGACCTCGCCGACCCCGACGCGGCCGACAGGTCGAACGCGGTGGCCTTCGTGCGCGGCGACATCCGCGACGCCGGCGTCGTCGCCGAGGCGGTCGACGGCGTGGACGTCGTCTTCCACAACGTCGCCCAGGTGCCGTTGGCCCGCGACGAGGGTCTGTTCCGCAGCGTCAACGTCGGCGGCACGGAGGTGCTGCTGCGCGCGTGCGAACAGGCCGGCGTCGGCAAGGTCGTGCACACCTCGTCGAGCGCGGTGTTCGGCGTACCGGCGAGCAACCCCGTGCTCCCGTCCACCGTGCCCTCCCCGGTGGAGGCCTACGGGCACGCCAAGCTCGCTGCGGAGTGGGCGTGCCTCGCCGCGGTCGCGCGCGGCCTGGACGTGACCATCGTCCGACCGCGGACGATCCTCGGCCACGGCCGCCTCGGCATCTTCGGGATCCTGTTCGACTGGGTCGCCGACGGAGCGGACATCTTCGTGCTCGGCGACGGTTCGAACCGCTACCAGTTCGTTCACGCGGACGACCTCGCCGCGCTGTGCCTGCGCGCCGGCGCGGCGCGCGGACCGCTGGTGCTCAACGCGGGCACGGACCGGTTCGGGACGATGCGCGAGTCGCTCGAATCGCTGTGCGCCCATGCCGGCACCGGTGCCCGGGTTCGTGCGCTCCCGGCGCGGCCCGCGGCGCTGCTGATGCGCGCCGCCGCGGCGGCGCACCTCGCGCCCTTCGCCCCGTACCACTGGATGATGTACGCGAAGTCGCTGTGGTTCGACATCGATCACGCTCGCGACCTGCTCGGTTGGCAGCCGCGCTGGTCCAACGCGGAGATGCTGGCCGACAGCTACGACTGGTTCGTCGCCAACCGGGCTGACGCCGCGGCGAGCGGTCGTTCGCGCCACCGCACGACGGCGACCCAGGGGGTGCTCCGGCTGCTCAAGTCAGCGACGCGCCTGCTGCCGGACTGACCGCGCCACCACCTGGTCGCGCAGCGCCGACAGGATCCCGGTCGCCGACGCCTCCCACGTGAGCGTGCGCGCCCTCGTCAACGCCGCGGCGGCCAACGCCGTGCGCCGCGGCTCGTCGAGCAGCACGTCGGCCAGGGTCGTGCCGAGCCGGTCCAGCGGCACGAGCACCCCGGTGACACCGTCGACGACGCTGCTGCGGTGGCCGCTCACGTCGGTGGCGACGCCGGGGGTGCCACAGGCCGCGGCTTCTGTCAGCGTCAGCCCCCATCCCTCCGCGAGCGAGGCACTGGTGACGAGCCACGCAGCACGGTAGAGGTCGACCAGCTGGCGACGGTCGAGTCGCCCGGCGAGGTGGATCCAGTCACCGGCACCATGCGCGGCGATCCGCTCGCGCAGCAGCGGCTCCATCGGTCCATCGCCGGCGATCACCAGGCGCAGGCACGGCACGCGCCGGCGGGCGGCGACGGCCGCTTCGATCACCTCCTCCTGGCGCTTGACCGGCGCGAGGCGACCGACGCAGACGACGAGCGGGTCGGTGCTGCGCTCGCCGCCGGGCTCGAAGAACTCGTCGACCCCGTTGTTCACGGCCACCACGCGGTCCGGCCGGAAGCCGAGGCCGAGGAGGTCGAGCCGGGTCGCCTCGCTGGGCGTGAGCGTCAGCCCGCGGCGGTAGAACGGCGGGGCGAGGCGGGACTCCAGCGCCCGGCCGAGGTGGGCGAGCGGCCCGGGCAGGAGCTGATCCCACATCGGCCCGTGGATGTGGTGGAGGAACGTGATCCGCGGCTTGCGAGTCCACACCGGCGCCATCCACGGCACGCCGTTCCACACCTCGACCAGCGCATCGAACGGGCCCATCCGCCCGGCGATCTCGCTGGCGACGGCGCGCGGGAAGACGGTGTAGCGACTCCCGCGCCGGATGACGCGGTACCCGTTGCGCGCGGCCGTGTGGGGCAGCCCGACGGCAGCGGAGGTCCGTTGGGTGATCTCGAGGCCCGCCGCGGCGGCGCGGCGCATGAACTGGTCGGCGTGCACCTCCGACCCGCCGGCGTCGGCATCGTCGAGATCACGCCAGGCCAGGACGTGCACGCGACGCGCTCCGGCGGCGATCATCTCCGCCGCCAACTCTTCGATCGAGGCTCCCGTCATGTCGCCGAGACGCTACCGAGCCGTGTCGGGCCTCGGACCGGGCGGCGGGTTGTCGGTCTGCGCCGGAGCCCGCGCCCTAGAGTCGCCGCCGTGCCAGCGCCGGACGTGCCCTCGCCGCACGTGGCCGTGCCGGACGTGGCCGTGCCGGACGTGCTCGGCGTGCCGTTCGTGCTCGGCGGCAGGCTGCGGGTGCCGGGTTGGCGGGGGGTCGCGGCGGTCGCCGTCGTGCTGGCCGTGATCGGCCTGCCGGTGCGCGGGCTGTACCGGGCCACCGGCAGCACGATGGAGGAGGGGTTCATGCTGGTGTTCCCCAAGCGCTTCCTCGCCGGGGACGTGCCCAACGTCGACTACCTGCACCTCTATGGTCCGTTCTCGATCCACGTCCTGGCCGGTTGGTACACGCTGTTCGGGTACACGCTGCAGAGCGAGCGGACGTTCGGCCTGCTGCAGCACGTCGCACTGATCCTCGGGGTCTTCGCGCTCGCCCGGGCGTGGGGACGGCGACTGGCCGTGGTCTGCGCGCTCACCGCGACGTTCCTGGTGCTGACGCCGATCGGCCTCTCGGCGCTCGCCTGGGAGGGCGGGGTCGCGCTCGCGATCTGGAGCGTGGTCCTCGGCGTGCGGGCGATGCACACCGACGGCGCGTGGCAGTGGCGAGCTGCGGTCGGCGCCGGACTCCTCGCCGGCTGTGCGCTCGGCTACCGCCCGGACCTCGTCCTCGCGCTCGTCCTCGCCCACGGCTGGCTGCTGCGGCGATCGCGGCGCTGGCGACCGGCGATGATCGGCCTCGCGATCGGGCTCGTCCCGATCGTCGTCCACCTGGCGATGGCGGGTGTCCGCCGGTCCGTGCGCGGCATGGTCCTCGATCCCGTGTTCGAGCTGCGCCCCGGTCGGGAGCTGCCCAGGCCGCCGAGCTGGAGCCACGTCGACGGGGCGTTGCAAGCCGTCGTCGAGGGACCCGCCGATGCGCCGTGGTGGCGGTTCCCCGCACTCGCCGCGAACCACCAGTTGTTCGTGTGGTTCTTCGCCGTGATCGTCGTCGGCGTCGGCCTCGTCGTGCTCGCCGCGCGGTGGCACCGCCAGACGGGTGCGGCGCGCCACGCGACGTTGCTCGCCGGCGCGCTCCTCGGGCTGGGCATGCTCCCCCAGGCCCTGCAGCGCCCCGACAGCACCCACCTCGCGTGGGGATCGTGCGTGTCGATGGCGCTGCTCCCCTGTGCGATCGCCGAGCTCGCGGCCCGGCGCGCGCCGCGCTTCGCGCGACACCGGGCCCTCGTTGCCGGCGCGGCGATCGCGGTCGTCCTGGCCATCGTGTGCCCGTTCTTCACGTATCGCTCGTACCTGCTCGACGCGCGCATCGCCGTCGGCGACAAGCCGGGAGGTTTCGAGGTCGCCCGCGGCGACCGGAAGTTCTACTTCGGCAACCAAGCCCTGCAGCAGGCCAGTCAGCAGGCGATCGACCAGCTCGCGGCGTCGGCCGAGCCGGGCGAGCGCCTGCTCGTCGGACCGGCCGACCTCAGCCGGACGATCTACAGCGACGTCGTCTTCTACTACCTGTTCCCCGAGCTGGAGCCGGCGACGTACTACATCGAGATGGATCCGGGCCTCGCCGA
>JAODBQ010000340.1 GCA_025464045.1 Ilumatobacteraceae bacterium | reverse complement strand
GTCGAAGTTGCGGGCGAACTCGTCGATCACCGGCGCGAACCGCTCCTCGTACTCACCGTCGATCGTCCCCGTAGCCACTTCGCGCTGCACGATCGCGATACTGGTCGGTGTCGGCGCCGGCGCTGCTGTCCGACGAACCGGATCGTCGCACGACGTTCCACCGAGGAGGATCGATGCGCAACGGGATCAGCAACGGCAGCAGGACGAGCAACGGGAACGGCAACGGACACGTGCACGACGACCCGGCGAGCTGGGCCCCGGCGTTGGAGATCGCCAACGTCCCGACGCTGCTGATGGTGCTGGTGCAGCTCACCGGTGAGCGCAAGTGGTTGGAGCCGCCGTACCGCCCGCAGCGCGCCCGCGGGATGGGCGACAACGACACCGGCGGTCTGGCAGAGGACGTGCAGCGCGAGATCCGCGACGCGGCCCTCGAAGCGATCACCGCCTGGCGCGCCGGCCGCCCGATGGCGATTCCCGAGCCGTCGCCGGAGCTCCTCGTGGAGATGCTCGGGTGCGCCATGGGAGAGACCGTCCCGCCGGAGTACGGCCCGATGATCGCGGCCCAGTTGCAAGTGCAAGGACTCGAGGACGTGGTGCCCGCCGAGCAGCAGCCGACGCACGTGCCGGACGGGTTCGAGGTGCTCGTGATCGGCGCCGGTGCCTCCGGCCTCTGCGCTGCGTTCAACCTCCAGCGCAACGGGATCCCCTTCCGCATCATCGAGAAGAACGCCACCGTCGGCGGCACCTGGTGGGAGAACCGCTATCCCGGCGCCGGGGTCGACACGCCCAACCACCTCTACTCGTTCTCCTTCGCGAGCTACGACTGGACGAAGTACTTCGTGCTCCGCGACGAGCTCCACGACTACCTCGAGCATGTCGCCGACCAGCTCGACGTGCGCCCGAACATCGCCTTCCAGACCGAGGTCGAGGCGGCGGTGTACGACGAGCCGGCACAGCGCTGGTCGGTCACGGTCCGCCACGCCGACGGCTCCCGCGAGGTCCTGCGCCCCAACGTCGTGATCAGTGGTGTGGGGATCTTCAACCCGTTGAAGTACCCGGACATCCCCGGCCTCGACAGCTTCCGAGGACCGCTGTTCCACACCGCACAGTGGCCCGACGACCTCGACCTCACCGGCAAGCGGGTGGCCATCATCGGCAACGGCGCGAGCGCGATGCAGACGGGCCCGGCGGTCCAGGGTCAGGTCGCCTCGCTGACGATCTTCCAACGTTCGACGCAGTGGGCCGCGCCGTTCGAGCAGTTCGGCAGGCTCGTCCCCGATCCCCTGCGCGCGCTGCTGCGCGATGTGCCGCTCTACCGCGGCTGGTACCGCGTGCGCCTCGGGTGGACGTTCAACGACCGCGTCTTCCCGGCGCTGCACAAGGATCCGGACTGGGAGCACCCGGAGCGGTCGCTGAACGCGACCAACGATGCCCATCGCGAGTACTTCACGCAGTACATCCTGTCCGAGCTCGGCGAACGCACCGACCTGGTCGACAAGGTCGTGCCGACCTATCCGCCGTTCGGCAAGCGGATGCTGATGGACAACGGCTGGTTCCGGATGCTCACCAAGGACAACGTCGAGCTCGTCACCGACCGGATCGGCGAGATCACGCCCACCGGCGTCCGGCTCGAGGACGGCACCGCGTACGAGTTCGACGTGATCGTCATCGCCACCGGCTTCGACGTGCTGCGGTTCATCACCTCGTACGAGACCCGCGGCCGCTCGGGGCGCACGTTGCGCGAGGTGTGGGACGACGACGACGCCCGCGCCTACCTCGGGCTGACGATCCCGGACTTCCCCAACTTCTTCACGCTCTACGGACCGAACACGCAGGCTGGCCACGGCGGCAGCCTGATCTTCATCGTCGAGATGCAGATGCACTACGTGATGGACGTCCTGCGCCAGATGCTCGACAACGACATCGGCGCGGTCGAGTGCCGCCAGGACGTGCACGACGTCTACAACGAGGGCATCGACGAGGCCCACGAGCACATGGTCTGGACCCACCCTGGCATGCAGACCTACTACCGCAACGACCGCGGCCGGATCGTGGTCAACCTGCCGTACCGCAACGTCGACATGTTCGCCAACACCCGCCACGCGAACCTCGACGAGTACGTCGTCGAGCCCCGCCGGGAGACCGCGGGTCAGCCCGCGTAGGCGGGCACGACGGCCGGCGGCGGCGCACCGACGTACCGCGCGCTCGGTCGGATGATCTTGTTGTCCGCCGCCTGCTCGAGCACGTTCGCGCACCAGCCGATGACGCGACTCGAAGCGAACGTCGGGGTGAACATCTCCGCCGGCACCCCGCACAGCTGCATCACCACGCCGGCGTAGAACTCGACGTTCGTGCGCAGCCGCCGACCGGGCTTGAGCTCGTCGAGCAGCGCGACCACCCGCTCCTCGGTCCCGACTGCGAACGTCACGAGCCGACGTTGTGGATCGTCGACCGGCCGGCCGGCGACGAGTCGCAGGGCGACATCGCGGAGCATCACCGAGCGGGGATCATCGGTCCGGTAGACGGCGTGCCCGAAGCCCATGATCTTGTCCCCGGATTCGATCAGCGGTCGTACGACGGCGTCGATGCGGTCCGGCGTGGCGATCTCGTCGAGCAGCGCGAGCGCCCGACTCGGGGCGCCGCCGTGCCACGGACCGCTGAGTGCACCGATCGCGGCGACGACGCACGCGCCGAGGTCGGCGCCGGTGGATGCGACGACACGTGCGGTGAAGGTCGACGCGTTGAACCCGTGATCGATCGTCGAGATCAGGTAGTGCTCGAGCGCGTCGGCGTGCGCCGGCGCCGGCTCGTCACCGGTCAGCATCCACAGATAACCGGCCGCATAGCCGAGATCGTCACGCGGCTCGACGGGTTCGAGGCCTCGGCGCAGGCGGTGCAACGCGCACAGCAGCGTCGGGGTGATCGCGCACAGGAACAGGGCATCGGCTCGGCGTTGTGCCGCGTCGATGTCGATGTTCGGTCGCATCCCGCGGCCCGCCGCGGCGAGCGACAGCGCGGTACGCAGTCCGTCGAGCGGTTCGCTGACCTGCGCGATCACGCGCAGCACTGCGGCGACGGTGGGCGGGATGGCGCGGAGCGGCCGCACCTCGGCGGCGAAGGCCTCCCGCTGTGCGGCAGTGGTCGGGAGTGCGCCGTCGATCATCAGCTGCCACACGTCCTCGATCGGCCGCTGCTCGGCGAGGTCGATCGCCGAGTACTGCCGGTAGTGGTAGAAGCCTTCCGCACCGCGCACGTCCCCGACCGCGGTGTCGGCGACGACGACTCCCTTCAGCCCACGCGGCTCGGCGGCGAGTGCGGTGAACGGCGTCGTCCGCGTCGATGCATCGATCATGCTCATAGCTCCAGCGTGCGCCGTCCCGGCCAGATCGTCAACGTTGATTATGATCAATGCATGACGATGATGACCGCCGACGACGCCGCCGCCCGGCTGGGCATCAAGCTCGAGTCGCTGTACGCCTACGTCAGCCGTGGCCTCGTCGAGCGACACCACGCTGCCGACGGCAGGAGCATGTTCGAGGCGCAGTCGATCGAGGCCCTGGCGACGCGCGGTCGGCCACGTCTGAGCAGCCGGCAGACGTCGTTGCACCTGTTGATCGAGACGCAGCTGACCCTGGTCGACTCGCACCGCATCTCCTATCGCGGCCACCAGGCGACGGAGCTGGGGCGCACGCACACCTTCGAACAGGTTGCCGACCTGCTCTGGCTCGGCGAGCTGGCAGCCGGTGCCGGGCCGTGGCGGGGCACCGCGGTCGCACGGCCCGCCGGCGTCGGAGCCGCCGATTCACTGCGCATCACGACCGCCTGCGCGGCTGCGGCCGATCCGATGCGCGCCGACCTGGAACGCGGCGCCGTCGCGGCGGCCGGTCGGCACCTCATCGCGAGCATGGTCGACTCGCTGGCCGACCAGCGCCCCGGCCGCGTGCCGCAGTTGACCCTGCGCGACGGCCGTCGTGTCCGCGGCACGATCGCCGGGCGGCTCTGGACGGCACTGGCCCCGCAGCGGCCCCGCGCGGGCATGGTCGAGACCCTCAACGCGATCCTCGTGCTCCTCGCCGACCATGAGCTGGCGGCGTCGACCCTTGCGGCGCGGGTCGCGGCCAGCGCTCGCGCCGACCCGTACTCGGTGGTCGGCGCCGGCCTCGGCACGGTCAACGGCGTGCTGCACGGTCAGGCCAGCAGCTACGCGAGGCGAGTGCTCGACGACGCCGCGGACATCGGCGCCGGCCCGGCGCTCACCATCGCCCAGCGCACGTGGCCGCGGGTGCCCGGCTTCGGCCAACCGCTGTACCCCGAGGGCGATCCGCGGGCCGTGATGGTGCTGGGGATGCTCCGCGACGCGCTCGGCGACGACCGCTCGCTGGCGGTCGCCGACGCGGTGATCACCGCCGTGCGCCAGCGTTCGGACGTGCACCCCAACGTCGACTTCGCGCTCGGCGTGTTCACCCAGGCGGCGCGGATGCCGAGCGACGCCGGTGAGACGATCTTCTCCGTCGCCCGCACCGCCGGGTGGCTCGCCCACGCCATCGAGGAGTACGGCGAGCAGCCCCTGCGCTTCCGCCCGCGAGCTGCCTACACCGGCGTTCGCTGACGCCGCATGCTCCACGCTCCGATCAACGCAGGCACCGCACGCACGCACGACACCTGCTCAGTGCTGGGCAGATCCGGTGCTCGCGTCGGCGGCAGGGTGCGGCCCGGCGTCAGGCGCGGCGACGGAGGCGGATCTGGTCCATCCGCTGCTGGTGGAACTCACCGGCGGTGATCGGCGGGTCGCGCAGCTCCTCGCCGGGCCGCATCAGCTCCGCCGGCGGCACGAGCAGCAGATCCCGCCGCGGCTGGCAGAAGAACGGCATCGAGTAGCGGACGGCATCGGGGTCGTGCGGGTTGACGACGCGGTGAGTGGTGGCCGGGACGCGGCCGTTGAGGAACCGGCTGAGCATGTCGCCGCTGTCGACGACGATCTGGCCGTCGAGGCCGTCGACGGGCAACCAGCGCCCGTCACGATCGAGCAGCTCCAGGCCGGCATCGGTGGCGGCGGGGAGGAGCGTGATGAAGTTGATGTCCTCGTGCGCCGCGGCGCGCACGGCGCCCGCCACGAAGCGGTCGCGCAGCGCCGGGTAGTGGAGCACGCGCAGCAACGAATCGGCGCCGACGACGAGGTCGGCGAGGCGGCGACGGGGCAGCCCGAGGAAGCACGCCAGGGCTTCGAGCAGCGTCTCGGCGGTCGTCTCCATCGCCGCGAACAGCGCGGTCATCGTCGCCTCGAACGCCGGCACCTCGTCTGGCCAGACGTTCGGGTGGCGGCCGCCGGCAGGCGGCCCGATGTGCCAGAACTCCTTGAGGTCGATGATCGACGCGTCCTTGGCCTGCTCGCGTCCGAAGGGGATGAACCCGCGTGCCCCGTGGAGGTCGTCGCGGCTGGAGGCCAGCTTGACGTCGTCCGCCAGCGCGAACACGGCCTCCGCGGCGGCGTACGCCGCAGCGATCGCGGCCGGATCGATCCCGTGGCCGGCGACCTTCACGAACCCGGTGTCGACCAGGCTGCGACCGAACACGTCGACGAACGCGGCGCGCGCCGGTTCGTCGCCCGCGGTGAAGTCGCGCAGATCGACGCTGGCGACGGGCGAACCCGGTGAGGCGTCGCCGGACGTCATCGTCGGCTCACGCCTTCTTCTTCACCGGCTCCTTGGCCGGCTTCAGCACGCCCCGCTCGAGCGCCTCGTTGAGGTACTTCTCCGCCTCCTCGGCGCTGACCTTCAACGCCGGGGCGATCTCGCTGATCAGGTTGATGCGGGCGCGGTCGTACATCGTCCGCTCTGCCGCCGACAGCGAAGCGTCACGGTTGCGTGCGGCGAGGTTCCGGACCACCTCGGCCACCTGGTACACGTCGCCGCTCTTCAACTTCTCCTGGTGGTTCTTGAACCGCCGGCTCCAGTTGGACGGCACACGCGGATCGGGCTTGGACAGCACCGAAACCAGGTCCTCGAGCTCGTCGGGGTTGACCGGCGGCCGCACACCGACCTGCTCGGCCTGCGCCGTGGGCACCGACAACGTCATCTCGTTGATGACCGTCTTGAGGATGAGGTACTCCTGCGATTGACCGAAGGCCTCCATCTTCTTGGTGCCCTGCACGATGCAGGCGCCGTGCTGCGGGTAGATGACGGTGTCGCCCTTCTTGAACTTCACTCGTGACCTCAATATTGTTGCTAGCAGAACGACCCCCGGCGAGCGCCGGCAGGCTGTCCCAGGGTAGGGGGACGAGGCCGGAATCGCTACGCCGGCTCCGTCGGGCGGCCGTTCAGCGCCCCGTCCTGGCCAGGTCGGGGAACGCGTCGTGGCGGAACGGCAGTCCCGGTACCGACGACTCGTGCAGGCCCTCGACCATCGGCGCGACGCCGTTGCCGGGGCGTTCGACGTACACCGCGTCGCGGCCGAAGAAGCGCAGCGTCAACGTGCGCCGCCGGCCACCGGTGTGGGTCGGTGCGCCGCCGTGGAGCATCGCCGGGTGGAAGATCAGCACGTCACCGGGCTCGACGGCCCAGGAGATGATGTCGAAGTTCGAACGATCCGCCTCGATGTCCGGCAGCCGCGGCAGCCCCTCGTACAGCGGTGCCGTCTCGTCCGCCGCGTCGAACGCGGAGGTGTTGAACAGGGTCGACCGGTGCGAGCCGCGCACGAACTCCAACGAGTCCGCGGCGTCGACGTGGTCGAACGTGATCCACACCACCGCCAGCTGCTCGCCCTCGACGGACAGGTACGGCGCGTCCTGGTGCCACGGCGTGCGCCGGCTCTCGCCGCCCTCCTTGAGGAACACCTGCTCGTACATGAACCAGATCTGCGGGTCGTCCCAGATCGCCGAGACCACCTCGGCCAACGGCGAGCCGGTCAGGAGCGCCTGGTACTCGGTGTTCTTCGGCGCCTCCGGATTGCACAGGTCCTGGTAGAACGAGCCGTCGATGCCGTCGAAGGGGCGCGACGACGCCGGCCCGGGGTTGGCGAGGCTCCAGCGGAACGCCGCCTCGGCCAGGTCGAGCGCGGCAGGGTCCAGCAATCCGGCGACGTGCACGGCACCGTCATCGCGGTAGGCCCGCCGGAGCTCGCGGAGATCATCTCGGTTCATGCCTGTCCCTCCTGGTCGATCGAAGCTGTGGTCAGTCGAACGGGTGGGTGAGACCGGAGAGGTACGACCCGGGGATCTGGCGCGGTCCGTCCTGCTGCCACCCGTAGTTGAGGTGCTGGCCGACCAGCGTCGCGAAGCGCGGCGGGTTCCTGGCCAGGATCTCCGCCGTGACGTGCTCGCGATAGACCTCCTGTGGCCGCAGGTACGGGCGCATCATCGCCACGATCAGGTTGATCCGCAGGCCGGACGCCCGCCGCGCCGCCGCGCCGTGCCACGTGTTGCCGTGCCACACGAGCAGCGAGCCCGCCTCGGCGCGCACGGGCACCAGCGCGTCGGCGCCCTCGCCGGGCAGCGGATGGCGCCCGTAGCGGTGGCTGCCGGGCACGTACTGCAGCTCACCGGAGCCCTCGCCGTAGTCCGTCAGCGCCCATGTCACGTTGCAGACCTGGGCGTAGGGCGGGAACGGCGCCGGGATCATCACGTTGTCGCAGTGCATTTGCAGGTCCTTGCCGCCCGGTCCCTTGAGACCGGCGAGGCAGTTGCTGAGGATGCAGCTGTCCCCCAGCAAGTACGTCGCCAGCGCCAGCGCCGTCGGGTTGAGCACGGCCTCCTGGAAGATCTCCTCCTCGAACAGCAGGTAGAACATCTGCCGCCCGAAGCCCCCGGCGTACACCGCCTCCGTCGTCCCTGCCACGTCCACCGGACCGCCGGTGCGCCGCTCGGTGACGGCGACCACGCCGGCGCGCAACCGGGCGATGAAGCCGGGCATCGCGACCTTGTGCGGTGGCACGACGGTGAGGCCGGTGGCCTCCAGCTCGGCGATGTTGTCGACGAGGTCGAGCCGGCGGATCTCGTCCCAGTGCGCGGCGGCGATCTCGGACCCCGATCGCGGCGCCACGCGCGCGAAGCCCGACGGATCGACGGTCTCGAGACGTGACCCGTCCTGCGACGTCGCGCTGCTCACGTCGGCACCGCCCCGGCCGCACGTTCGCGGTTCTGGCCGATCAGGTCGACGTACCCGGTGCGGTACCCGAGCAGGTCGAGGAACTCGCTGCTCGACGCCGCGGCGACATCGGGGTCGAGGAACGCGTTCCAGTTCACCTGCGGGCGGATCCACGAGCGCACGTAGTACCCGAACAGCGCGGCGCGATGCCGGTCCGCCGTGCGGTTGACGCCGCTGCGGTGCCACAGCCGCCCGTCCATCACCATGATCGAGCCGGCCGGTGCTTCCACCGAGACGGTCTCGTAGGTCTGCTCCGGATCGGGGTTGTGCCCGAGGAGGTGGCTGCCGGCCACGTACTGCGTGGCCCCGACCTCCGCGGTGAAGTCGTCGAGGATCCAGCCGACGTTCACCGCCAGCGGCACGGGCGGCCACGGCTCGGTGGCGTAGCCCTGGTCGGCATGGAGGACCATCGAGCCGGCCCCCGGACCGAGGATGTTGGCGCTGAAGTTGGAGATCGAGAACTGCTCGCCGATCGCGGCGTGGACGAACGGCAGCGCCAACGGGTGCACGATCAGCTCGGCGAAGATCGGGTCGAGGTTGAACAGCATGAACACCCGCACGTTGTTCGCATCGGGGTCGAACTCGTAGTTGCGCGTCGGGAAGCGGCGCGCCTCGGAGACCTCGGCGGCGCGGACCAGCCGCCGACGGACGTCCGCCGTGGCCTCGGGTTCGAGCGCGCCGGCGAGGATCGCCACACCGTGCTCGCCCAGGTCGGCGAGCGCCTGCGCGCTCGATGTCGTCGGTGCCGGCCCAGTCGTCATCAGTCGTCCCCCCAGATGCCCAAGTGCGTCGAACGCCGGGTCGTGCCCCCGGAGGGACTCGAACCCCCAACCAGCCGGGTAGAAACCGGATGCTCTGTCCATTGAGCTACGGAGGCGCTCGCCCCAATCCTATGACCCGGCGATGAGCTGACGCCGGAGCAGGTCGAGCGCGGTGATCACGCTCATCTGGCGCATCTGCTCGCGCTGGCCCGGGAGTCGGAACGTGCGCACCGTCGTGCCGTCGGGCGTGTGCACGGCGACGCAGAGCGTGCCGACCGGCATCCCGTCCTGCTCGGTCGGCCCGGCGACGCCCGTCAGCGCCACGGCCACGTCGGCGTGGAGCACGCGCCGCGCGCCGGCCGCCATCGCGGCAGCGGCGGCCTCGCTGACCACCGGGCCCTCGGGCACCCCCAGCAGGTCGAACTTGACCTCGCTCGCGTAGCTGACGATCGAGCCGCGGAAGACCTCGCTGGCACCGGGCACCGCGGTGAGCCGCCCGGCCACGAGCCCACCGGTCACCGACTCGGCGAGCCCCAGCGACCACCCACGTTCACGCAGCAGTTGGAGCACGACCGACTCCATCGTGTCGTCGTCCACCCCGAAGACGTGTTCGCCGACCACGGCGCGCACCTGGGCGTCCCACTCGTCGAGCACCCTCGTCGCCGCTTCGGCGGTGTCGCCCTTCGCGGTGAGGCGCACCTTGAGGCCCTCCCAGCCACTCGCCAGGAACGCGAGCGTGGGGTTGCCGACCTCGTCGAGCCGGGCGATCACGCCGTCGAGGCGTTCGTTGAGCCCGCTCTCGCTCTCGCCCCAGGTGCGCAACGTACGGCTGAGGATCACGCTCGGCTCGCCGGAACGGGCGAGCAGATCCGGCAGGATCGCCCGGAACAGCATCTCCTTCATCTCGTGCGGCACACCGGGCACGGCGTAGAGCACCTTCTCCCCCGACGGCGTCGACACCGGGCAGATCAGCCCGGGCGCGGTGCCGCGCGTCTGCGGGATGATCGTCGCGCCCTCGGGCACCAACGCCTGGCGGAGGTTGTTCGCAGCCATGTACCGGCCACGCGTCTCGAACATCTTCGTGATCACGCCGACGAGGTGCTCGTCGGTGCGCAGCTCGACCCCCATCACCGCCGCGATCGCCTCGCGGGTGAGGTCGTCGTGGGTCGGGCCGAGGCCACCGCAGACGACCACCGCGTCGGCCTCGGCGAGCGCGTTGCGCAGCGCAGCGGTGACCCGGCCGAGGTTGTCGCCGACCTTCACCTGCAGCAGCGAATCGATCCCGCTGGCGGCGAGCTGCTCGCCGATCCAGGCGCTGTTGGTGTCGACGATCTGACCGAGCAGCAGCTCCGTACCGACCGCGACCACGTCGCAACGCAGGCTCACAGGACGGCCGTCGCGTCGCTGTTCGGGACCACCTCGGCGGCCATCGCCCGCGCCCGCCAGAGGTACTGCACGCCGCTGATCGTGGTCAGGCCGACGGCGATCCACAGCAGCCACAGCCACAGCCACGTCGCGCGGTGGGCGGTGATCGGGCAGACCGCGGCGGCCACCGCGAACTGCTGGACGATCGTCTTGTACTTGCCGAGCCTGCTGGCGGGCACGCTGATGCCCTTCGCGCCAGCGAACGTGCGATAGACGCTGATGCCGATCTCGCGGGCGGTGATGATCGCCACGGGCACGATCCAGAACACGTCGACCGAGACCAGTGCGAACATCGCCCCGAGCACCAGCACCTTGTCGGCGAGGGGATCCAGGAACGCACCCGAGCGGGTGGTGCCGTGGCGCCGGGCGAGCCGGCCGTCGACCGCATCGGTGCTGCACAGCACGAACCACAGCGCGAACGCCGCCCAGCTCCCCGCGCCCCCGTCGGGGATCAGCCAGATCATCAGCGGCGACAGCAGCAGGCGCAACGTGGTGATGGCGTTGGCCCAGGTGGCGAGGGCATTCGGACTGACCGGCATCAGGCCGATCCTCCCACCGGTGCGGGGACCGCGACGAGGTCCGGGCCCATCGCATCGACGATCTCGACCTCGCAGAACTCGCCGACGGCGAGATCGGCCGGTACCTCGATGACGCCGTCGATCTCCGGCGCCTCGCGGGTGCTGCGGGCCACGCCGGGCTCGTCGACGAGCACCGTCACGGTCGTGCCGATCAGCGCGTCGCGGCGGCGCGCGGTGATCTCGTCCTGCAGCTCGCGCAGCTCGGCGAGGCGCTCGCTCATCAGGCTCGCCGGCACCGCGCCGTCGAGCCTCATCGCGTGCGTGCCGTCCTCGGCGCTGTAGGCGAAGAACCCGCACCAGTCGAGCTCGGTGGCCTCGACGAACTCGAGCAGCCGGTCGTGGTCGGCCTCGGTCTCGCCCGGGTAGCCGACGATGAAGTTGCTGCGGAACGCCGCCCCCGGCTCGCGGCGGCGGATGTCGTTGATCCGCGTGAGGAAGCGTTCGCCGTCGCCCCAGCGGCGCATCCGCCGCAGCAGCGGCTTGCTGACGTGCTGCAGCGAGAGATCGAAGTACGGCACGCCCGTGGCGCAGATCGTGTCGATCAGGTCGTCGGTGAGGTCGCTCGGATAGAGGTAGAGGAGTCGCGTCCACGGCGTCATCGCGCTCACCGCGCGGACGAGCTCGACGATCGGCTGGGTGCGCTTCCGACTCGGGTCGACGGTGACGAGCGTGCCGCCGCGAGCGACGTCGCGCCCATACGAGGCGAGGTCCTGGGCAACGAGGACGATCTCGCGGACCTCCAGCTGGCGCACCTCGTCGAGGATGCTCTCCACCGTGCGGCTGCGCTGCGGGCCGCGGAAGCTGGGGATCGCGCAGAACCCGCAGCTGCGGTCGCAGCCCTCGGCGATCTTCACGTAGGCCCACGGGCTCGACGACTTCGGACGAGGCAGGTTGAGCAGGTCGAGCGTCGGTAGGGGCGCCGCCGTGACCGGGATCATGCTGCGCTTCGTCGTCGTTCCGCCGGCGGCGGTGCCCGTGCCGGTGTTGGTGCTGGTGTTGGTGTTGATGCCCAGGTGCACCGGCACGCCGAACCCGGCGATCTGGTCGACCTCCGGCAGGGCCTCGGCGAGCTCGTCGCCGTAGCGCTCGGCCATGCAGCCGGTCACGACGAGGCGGGCACCGGACTTGCGTTGATCCTCGAGCGCGAGGATCGTGTCGATCGACTCCCGGCGGGCATCCTCGATGAACGCGCACGTGTTGACGACGACGAGGTCTGCCGCGCTGGCGTCGTCGGTCGGCAGCATCCCGTCCGCGAGCAAGGTGCCGACCAGCTTGTCGCTGTCGACCTGGTTCTTGGGGCACCCCAAGGTCTCGATGTAGAAACGCTGCCCCACGTGCGCCGAGGCTACCGCCGCACCGGTCCCCCACCCCGGACCCGTGCGTCGTCGCGTCACTCGGCAGACGGCCGCGCCGTCTGCGCAACCCCACGCACCTGCAGCCCGTCTGTGCAGTGACGCACACCTCGGGTCACCCGCATCCACAACCGAATCAGACGGCGACGTCCGAGTCGGAACGTCGTGGTCCGAGTCGCAGGAGCGGGCGCGAGTCGTTCGACGGGGTTTTCGCCGCCGGGCGACTCGCGCCGCACCGAACGACTCGGACCCTCGACCCGGGGCCGGTCACACGTAGTTGAGGCGGAGCCCGGGGTGGGGCCAGCGCATGTGCAGCAGCTTGCCGAAGCCGGAGGAGGTGATGTAGGCGTCGCGGTACTCGCCGCTGCCGTCGCGATCGCCGAAGCAGATGTTGGTGGTCATCAGATCGCCGGTGGGCACGTGCTCGAGCACCTCACCACTCGGCGAGATGACCGTGACGCCGCCGTTGACCAGGGTGGCGACGCAGACGTTGCCGGCTCCGTCGACCGCCAGCGAGTCCAGCAGCTGCAGGCCGGGCAGACCGCACAGCACCGCGGAGGTGTCGACGATGCCCGCGGATCCGGCGAGGACGCCGGGCGAGGTGATCGTGCGTTGGAACACGCGGCCGCTGTGCGTCTCGGCCCAGTAGACCTTCGTGCCGTCGGGCGACAGGCCGATCCCGTTCGGTGCGTCGACCGGGAAGGCGACCTCGCTGATCGAGCTGCCATCGGCCTTGGCGTAGTAGATCGCGGTGATGTCGCTCGTGCGCGCCTGTCCGTCGCGGATGCCGTGGTCGGTGAACCAGAACCCGCCGTGGGCGTCGAAGACGATGTCGTTCGGGGCGCGCAGCGGGTGACCGGCACAGTCGGTGTAGAGGTCGGTGACGGTGCCGGTGGCGATGTCGACCTTCTGGATCCGGCCACCGATGTAGCTGCTCGGGTCGAAGGGTCCGGGGAAGAGCAGGTCGCCCATGTCCACCGGGGTGAAGCATCCACCGTTGTTGCACAGGTACAGCGCGCCGTCGGGCCCGAGCGCCAGGCCGTTGGGGCCACCGACGATCTCCGCGACGGTCTGCTTGGTGCCATCGGGGAGCACACGCGTGATCCGCGGGCCGAACATCTCGACCAGGATCACCGAGCCGTCGGGCATCGCGATCGGCCCCTCGGGGAACCGCAGGCCAGTGGTGATCGCCGTCATCTCCGTCGTCATGCGGCGATGTTCGCATCGGCCGCGGCGGCCGCCGCAGTCGGAGCGCAGCGATCACCCCCGCTGCTGGAGCAGCTCGAACTCCTCGACCGTCATCAACACCGATCGCGCCTTGGAACCCTCGCTCGGGCCGACCACACCGCGCTGCTCGAGCAGGTCCATCAACCGCCCGGCGCGGGCGAAGCCGACCTTCAGCTTGCGCTGCAGCATCGAGGTGGAGCCGAGCTGGCTGCGCACGACCAGCTCCATGGCCTGGCGCATCAACGTCTCGTCCTCGTCGTCGTCCTCGCCGTTGCCGCCGAAGCCTCCTCCGCCGCCGAGCTTCTCGCCCTCGTCGCCCTCGACCCCACTGACGTAGACCACCTCCGGCGCCTGACGACGCCAGTGGGCGACGATCTTGCGGACCTCGTCCTCACTGACGAACGAGCCCTGGATGCGCTGGGCGACGTTGGAGCTGCCCGGCAGGAGCAGCATGTCGCCCTTGCCGACCAGCTTCTCCGCACCCGGCTGGTCGAGGATCACGCGGCTGTCGGTGAGCGACGACACGGCGAACGCCATGCGGGCCGGCACGTTGGCCTTGATGACGCCGGTGATCACGTTGACCGACGGTCGCTGGGTGGCGACGATCAGGTGGATGCCGACGGCCCTCGCCTTCTGGGCGATGCGGGTGATGCTGTCCTCCACGTCGCGGGCGGCGACCATCATCAGGTCGTTGAGCTCGTCGACGACGACGACGATGTACGGCATCCGCTCGAACGTCGTGCCGGCTTCCGGCTCGGCCTGCAGATCGCCGCGATCGACGGCGGCGTTGTAGCCGCCGATGTCACGGAAGCCGACCTCGGACAGGACGTCGTACCGCCGATCCATCTCCTTGCAGGCCCACTGCAGCGCGTTCGCGGCCTTCTTCGGGTTCGTCACCGGCTGGGTGAGCAGGTGCGGCAGGCGGTTGTACTGGCCCATCTCGACCTGCTTGGGGTCGATCAGGATCAGCTTCACCTGCTCGGGCGTCGTCCGCATCAGCAGCGAGGTGATGATGCAGTTGATCCCGCTCGACTTGCCGGCGCCCGTGGTGCCGGCGATGAGGAGGTGGGGGGTGGTGGCCAGGTTGAGGAACACGCTGCGACCGGCGATGTCCTTGCCGATCGCCACGTCGAGCGGGTGGCTGGCCGCCTTGGCTTCCGCCGAACCCATGATGTCGCCGAGGCTGACGAGCTGGCGGGTGTGGTTGGGCACTTCGACGCCGATCGCCGAGCGACCAGGGATGGGGGCGAGGATGCGCACATCGGTGGCAGCCATCGCGTACGCGATGTCGCGGTTGAGGCTGGTGACCCGGGCGACCTTCACCCCTGGCCCGAGTTCGAGCTCGTAGCGGGTGACGGTGGGACCGACCGTCTGGCCGAGCAGCCGCACCTCGACGCCGTGCGAGTTGAGCGAATCCACCAACGTGCGGCCCCGGGCCTCGACCTCGGCCTTGTTGATGGTCTGCGCGCTCGACCGGGCCAGTGAGCTGGCGGGGGGCAGGACCCACGCGCCGCGCTGCGCCCCGGGGCCGAGGTCCAGCTCGGTCTGCTCCGCGGGACCGATTGCCGGGACCGCGCCCGGCGGCGGCAACGCCTTCGTCGGGCGAGCGCGACGCGGCGACGCCGTGGTCTCCCAGTCGTCGTCGGCGGCGTGGTCGTAGATCTGCGGCGGCGCGAAGCCGGCACCGTCGGTCGCCACGCGGCTGCCCCCGACCGGCGTCTGGTCGCGCTCGCTCTTCAGCGATGCCATGTTCCCGAACACTGCGCCGAGCTTCGCGCCGATGCCACGCAACGGGCCGGCCAGGTTCGACATGTGCCGCGAGGTCGAGCCGAAGATCGTGCGCAGCGACGATCCGGTGATCAGCAGGATGCCCCCGAGCAGGAACGCGAGCAGCACGACGACCGCGCCGAACGCGTCGACGAGCCCGCGCAGCGGGCCACCGACCAACGCGCCGATCCAACCGCCGGCGTGCCCGAGCTCGTCGAGGCCGCTCCACGAGTCCTTCGGGCCGCGCACGACGTGCAGCAGGCCGAGCACGGACAACGCGGTGACCCCCCAGCCGATCGCCAGGCGGAAGCGGTGCTCGCTGCGACCCCGGCGCACCAGCGCCACGCCGACGCAGACCAGCGCGACGGGTACGGCGAAGCGGCCGACACCCGTGAGCCAGCCGACGACCTTCTCGATGCCGCGGCCGAGGACGCCGGCGAGGTTGACGTAGATCGCCAGGCCGAGCAGCACGCCGACGGCGATGAACCCGATGCCGATGAACTCGTTCTCGCGACCCTCGACCGCTTCGCTCAACTCGTTGCGTGCCTGGTCACGCCGTGACCGAGGCAGTGGTGCAGTGGGCTCGAGGCCCCCGCGGTCCGCGCCGGTGCTCCGCGCCGGCACCCGCGAGCCGTTGCTCGGGCCTTTGGCGCTCGTACGGGCCGAGGACGTGGTGGCCCGAGACGTGGCCGCGGCACGCGCCGGCTGGCGCGCCGCGGTGGCGCCGCGCCGCGAGCTCTTGTTCGGGCGTCCCCAGGTGGCCATCGCCCGTCACGGTACCAAGGGGGCGCGCGACGGATCGCGCACCGCTGTCACGACGAGGTGCTGGTCGTGCTCGTCGTGCTGGTCGACGTGGACGTGGATGTCGACGTCGACGAGTCGAGTAGATCGACCTCGACGACCTTGCCGTCGGCTGCGACCACGACCTCCAGCTGCCCACCCTGGTTCGAGGAGAGGTCGACCTTGTACTGCACCGACCCGTCCGCGCCGCCGAGCACGTAGAAGAAGTCGAGGGCCGAGTTGGGCAGGTCGCTGCTGATCTGGGCGAGGATCGTGGCCGGGTCGAACGTGAGCGCGGACGCCGCGAAGGTGTGCCCGCTCGCCGGCTGGGCGTCCTTGCTCGAGAGCTGCCCGTCGAGGTACAGCCACGCCTGCGCGTACGTGTTGTCGTTGAGCGCGACGATCAGGTTGACGAGCTTCGAGGTGGCGTTGATCTCGAAGAACTGCTGCGGCCCGCCGAGCTGGGCCTCCAGGGCCGCGATGGCCGGCCGGACGAGGTCGACGCGGGGCAACCCGGCCGGGTCGCGGCTCGGATCCACCGTCGGTGCCACGACCGTCGGCACGGAGTCGCTCGAGC
>JAODBQ010000312.1 GCA_025464045.1 Ilumatobacteraceae bacterium | reverse complement strand
AGACTGCCCCGCATGGTTGAGCCCACCGTCCACAAGATCGATCGGGCGGACCTCGCCGATCGGATCAACGCGAGCGCCCGGCTCACCGGCACATTCACGTTGCGCAGCGGTCAGATCGCCACGGAGTACTTCGACAAGTACCGGTTCGAGGCCATGCCCGACCTGCTCGCCGCGATCGCCGCGGGCCTGGCGCCACTGCTGCCGCCCGACACCGAGGTGCTCGCCGGGCTCGAGCTCGGCGGGGTGCCGATCGCCACGGCGCTGTCGTTGCGCACCGGGCTCCCCGCTGCGTTCGTGCGCAAGCAGGCCAAGCCGTACGGCACTGCGCAGCTCGCCGAGGGTGCGACCGTCGCCGGCAAGCGGGTCACCGTGATCGAGGACGTGATCACCACGGGCGGCCAGGTGATCATCTCCACGAACGACCTGCGCGCGCTCGGCGCCGAGGTCCGCCACGTCGTCTGCGTCATCGACCGCAGCCCCGACGCGGGCGCACCGCTCACCGCCGCCGGCCTGACGATGGTGTCGCTGCTCACCAAGTCCGACCTGGACGCCGCCGAAGCCCGCCGCCCGTAGCCGCCCCGGCTGCTCCCCGCCGCGAAGCCCTGGCGCCACAGCCCCACCGCGAGCGCCTCGGTTGCGACGAGGGTGAGGGACGCGGGGTGAGGGACGCGGGGTGAGAAGCGCGGAGTGGGCGTGTCGGTCTCGGGGTGTGGGGGGGGGCGGCTCGCTCATGCGAAGAGGACGCCGGGGTTGAGGAGGTCGTGCGGATCGAGGGCGTGCTTGATCGCGCGCAGGGCACCGGCGGCGACCGGTCCCTTGACCCGCTCCAGCCACGCCGTCTTGGCCACGCCGACGCCGTGCTCGGCGCTGATCGTGCCACCCATCTCGATCACCCGCGACAGCACGTCCTCGGTGAGCGCTGCGGCCGCCTCGCCGGCAGGCGCGCCGACGATGTTGAGGTGGAGGTTGCCCTCGGCCAGGTGCCCGAACGCGTACAGCTGCGCGTCGGACGCGTGGCGATCCAACGCGGCCCGGGCGATCCGCACGACATCGTCGAGGCGGTTCACCGGGACGGCGACGTCGAGCTTCAACGGCACACCACGGGCGTTGATCGCCATCGAGATGTGGTCGCGCAGCTCGAACAGGTGCGTCCGCTGCGCCCCGGACGCGACCACCCCGTCGTACGAGCCGATCGCCGCGGCGAGCTCGTCGAGCGGATCGCGATGGCCGGCGCAGTCGATGAGCACCGCCGCACCGTCGGGGGGTACGGGCAGTGGCAGTGCGAGCCCGAACGTCGCGGCGGTGAGCGCCGCCGCCTCCGGCAGGATCACCTCCACCGCGTCGAGATCGGCAAGGCCGCGTAGCCGGCCCAGCAGGCCCGGCGCGTCGACGAGCGAGGGCAGCACCACGACCGCCGTCGCCGTGTGGGTGTAGAGCGGGACCAGCCGCAGACGAGCTGCGGTGACGATCGCCAGCGTGCCCTCGCTCCCGCTCAGGAGCGTCGGCAGGTGCGGTCCGAGCGTCTCCTTCGGGAGGCCGGCGAGATCGGTGAGCACGCCGCCGTCGGCGAGCACGGCCTCGACGCCCATCACTTGGGCGCGCATCGTGCCGAAGCGCACCACTCGCGAACCGCCGGCGTTCGTGGCCACGGCACCGCCGACGGTTGCCGAACCGCGTGCCCCCCAGTCGACCGCGAAGTCGAGCCCGGCGTCGCGGGCGTGGCGTTGCAGCGCCTCGATCGTGACGCCGGCCCCGGCGGTCACCTGTGCCGCGGCGACGTCGACGGGATCGAGGCGGGTCAGCCGTCGCAGGGACAGCACCACCTCGCCGCCGCGCGGCACGCTGCCGCCGACGAGGCCGGTGTTGCCGCCCTGCGCCACGATCGCCGCGCCGTGCGCAGCGCAGGCCGCGACCACCCTGGCGACCTCGGTGACATCGACCGGGCGCACGACGCAGCGGGCCGTGCCGTGGTAGCGCCGGGTCCAGTCGACCTCGTACCCCGCGCGCAGATCGGCGTCGGTGAGCACGTGCTCGGGTCCGACGACCGCGGCAAGCGCGGCGAGCAGCGGATCGACGGCCGCGGCGGCGACGCTCATCGAACCGGCATCGCGGGCATCAGCACGTGGCGCGCATCAGGACGTCGAGGTCATCAGCCGGGGATCACCCGCGCGCCCGCGGGCAGCTCGGCGAGCAGCGGTTCGCTGACCTGGCAGTGGGTCAGGTGCATCGTGCTGCGGATCCGCATCACCCGCTTCGGCTCGTCGATCGCCCGCCCGCACATGCTCAGCGCAGCCAGCACGCAGTTCTCCTCCGTCGGCAGGACCATCGGCATCCGGCTGCGGCGCACCCCGCTCGGCCCCGCCGTGAACGAGTTGATGTACGTCTTGGTGAAGTCGAGTCCGGCGGCGAGGGACACGGGAATGAAGTCGGCGAGCCCGATCCCGAGCGCGTTCCCGGCGGAGACCTCGGTCAGGCCGAGCAGCACGATCGTCGCCACGCGGGGCGCGTCCGGCTCGGCCAGGCCGTGGACCCAGAACCGTCCGGTGACGTTCGGGTCGAGCGTCGTGCCGCTGATGTCCTTGCCACCCTCCTCGATGATCAGCACGTCGATCTGGTCGAAGGGGAGCGCGGGGACGAGGCGCTTCGCCAGGTCGGTGAGCTCGACCTCGGCGGGTCCGCCGACCTCGTCGGGGTCGAGCGCCTGCACCCGCACGACGTCGCCGCTCGGCGACTCGATCGTGGCCACACCGCCGAGCAGCCGGCCGGTGGCACGCAGTGCGGCGATCCCGGCGAGCAGGCGCTCGCGCATCTCGATCGGTCCGCACGAGTGGATCTGGGCCGCGCCGGGCTGCTTGCCGAAGCCGACCACCGCCATCTTCGTGCAGCCGCTCTCGATCGGGCCCTTGAAGCACGTGTGCGGCTTGATCCGGTTCACGGGCAGGATCCGGTCCGCGCCGGCCGCGTGCTTGTCGAGGTACAGCGGCATGCCGTTGGGTGTGCGGGCCACGACCTCTGTCTCCATCGTCGCCCGGATCTCGGTGCCGAGCGAGGCCTCCGTCATGCCCAGCGATTCGAGCATCTCCAACTGACCTTCGGCCGTCGCCCCGCCGTGACTGCCCATCGCCGGGACGACGAACGGCTCGGCGCCGAGCGCGCGCAAGCCTTCGATCGTGCCGCGCAGCAGCTCGACGCGCGCCGCCAGACCACGGCTGCCGGCACCGACGGCGACCGTCATCCCGGGCACGACCGTGGCTGCGAACGTCGCGACGGTGCTGGCCGCCGCTGCCGCAGCGACGTCGTCGACAGCCGCGGTCGACGGCACGGGCAGCTCGACGTGGTGCAACGCGGGCACCACCAGTTCGGGGTGGAAGGGCAGGCGAACCCCGCCGAACAGCTGCTGCCACGGGTCGCGGTCGACTCCCACGCCCGGACTCTAGGCATCCGGCGGTCGTCCATGCGCACGAGGGGACGAGGGCGCGCGTTGCCCGGCCGCACGTCGCCACGACATCCGCTGGAACGTCGCGATCCGGAACATCAGGGTCCGGAGGTGTCGGTAGCATCGCGCGATCCGGCCGGCCCGCCGACGCACCACGAGTCCCATGGTTGACGACCCCTCCCTCATCACGGCTGCACGTGGTGGCGACCAGCGTGGTTACGCCGCGCTGTACCGCCACCACCATCGGCGCGCACTGCACGAGGCGGAGAAGGTGGTCGCCAACCGCGCCGACGCGCAGGACGCAGTGGCCGCGGCGTTCGCCTCGACGTTCCTCGCGATCCGCAAGGGCGGCGGCCCCGACAAGGCGTTCACGCCGTACCTGATGGCAGCCGTCCGCAACGCCGCGTTGCAGATCGTGCGGACGAAGCGCTACTCGTCGGAGGTCGTCACCGAGGACGCCGGGGCGGCGCTCACGCACATGGACGTGTACGAGATCGGTGCGGATCCGGCGGTGCGCGACGCGTTCCAGGACCTGCCCGTGCGTTGGCGCGAGGTCCTGTGGAAGACCGAGATCGAAGGCACCCCGGCTCGCGCGCTGTCCGACGAGATGCAGATGAGCCCCGCGTCCATCGCTGCCCTGGCCAAGCGTGCCCGGGACGGGTTCCGCGCGGCGTACCTGGCGAGCGCGTTGGGCACCGATCCGCACGAGTGGGCCATCGCTCGTCTCGACCTGCTCCGCGAGGGCGCCCTCGATGCGCGCACGCGCGATCTGGTCGAGCTCCACGTCGAGCACTGCGCGATCTGCCAGGGGGAGCTCGCGCCGTTGCCGGTGCCGATGGCCAGCATCGGGGTGATCCTCCTCGTCGGCGGCGCGGTGCAGCCGGTCGGTGGTGTCGGCGCAGCGGTCGCGGGGAGCGCGCTGCTGGCCAAGCTGCGACACCTGCGCTCGCGGACGATCGATCGGATGTCGACGCAGCTGGCCACCGTGTCCGCGGCGACGGTGGCCATCGCCGGCACGTTGCTGGTCGTGGCGATCAGCGCACGGTCCCCGTCGTCGTCGCCGGCGTCCGGTGCGGTGCCGACGGTCGAGAGCATGAGCTCCGGTGCCTCGGCGACGACGGCGACGGCGGGCTCGGTGCGGCTGCCCGGTGGTGCGTCGGACGGATCGCCACCCGGTACGGACGTGGGCTCGGCGAGAGGGACCGGGGCTGGCTCGACGCCGACCGTCTCCGCCGAGTCGTCGCCGCCGAACGTGCCGGGCCCGCCGCCCCGCGGCGGCGCGGTGACGACGCCACACGGCCCCACCACATCGGTCACCACAGCGGGCAGCACAGTGGTCATCGCACCGGGCAGCACGCCGGGCGCGACGACGTCGGGCGCCACGACCACGATCACCGGCGGACTCCCCGGGACGACGGCGACGGTGGCCGGCGCTCCGTTCATCCCCCCGGCCAGCACCGCACCCGGTGCAACGACGGCCCCCGGCCCCGTGATCCTCGCGCCCCCTGTGGCCCCCACCACCTCTTCGACGACCACGGGTCCGAGCAC
>JAODBQ010000295.1 GCA_025464045.1 Ilumatobacteraceae bacterium | reverse complement strand
GTCCGGGGGTGTTGCTGGCATCACCAACATCCGGGTGCCCGCTCACTAGCCGCCGGCCCTCCTGAGGTATTGAATCGCGTCCCATGGGAGCGATCACCGTCTTCGTCGCCGACGACAGCATCTTCATCCGCGAAGGGGTCAAGGCGATGCTGTCGCGCCACCACGACTTGGAGATCGTCGGCGAGGCCGAAGATCATGACGGTCTCGTGACCGGCGCGGAGGCCGCCGCGCCGAACGTCGTCGTCAGCGACATCCGCATGCCACCGAACTTCCACCGCGAAGGCATCGAGGCTTGCAAGCTCATCCGCAAGCGTCATCCGGGCACCGGCATCGTCATCCTCAGCCAGTACGACGACCCCGACTACGCGATCTCGTTGCTGTCCGAAGGCGCCGCGGGTTACGCCTACCTGCTCAAGGATCGCATCGCCGAGGGTGATCAGCTCGCCCGGGCGATCCGCGAGGTCGCCTCGGGTGGATCGATGCTCGATCCTGCGGTCGTCAGCGCGTTGATCAGCCCCGTTCGCCGCACCGGCGGCCTCGATGCAGAGGACGATGCCTTGCTGGAGATGGTCGCCGAGGGAAAGCCGATCAAGGCCATTGCCGCAGCAACCAACTCCTCGCCTGCATCCGTCGAAGGTCGCGTCGAGAGCTTGTTCGTCCGCCTCGCCGAAGGCGTGTCCGCAGGAACAGCCGGATCGCTCGATCGGCTGAAGCGGATCCACAATGCGATCGTGTCCCGCGAGGAGCAGGGTGAGTCGTTGTCGCGCATGCTGCCCACCGGCGTTGCCGAGCGCGTCCGCGCCCGCGGCGCCCACCCCGGCGACAGCGAGCAGCTCAACGTGACCGTGCTGATGAGCGACATCCGCGGGTACTCGACGATCAGCGAGCACACCGACCCGTCGCTCCTCGCTCAACAGCTCAACCGGCATCGTGCCGAGATGAACGGTGCCATCCTGTCCGCCGGCGGAACGGTGATGCAGTACGTCGGCGACGCGGTGATGGCGGTGTTCGGTGCCCCCGAGCCGTCATGTGATCACGCCGACCGAGCGCTCGTTGCCGCAGCGGCGATGCACGCGGCTCAGTCCGCGGTCAACGTCCAATGGTCGGCGGAAGGCCTGGAGCCGTTCCCGTTGGGGATCGGGTTGTCGAGCGGTGACGTCGCCGCGGCCCTCCTCGGGTCCGAGGAGCGACTGGAGTACACGGTCGTGGGAGATGCCGTCAACCTGTGTCAGCGCCTGCAACAGTTCGCAGCGGACGGCGAGATCGTCGTCAGCGACGTCACGTGGGAACAACTGACCGTGAAGCCCGAGGCCGAAGACCTCGGCGAGCATCTGGTCAAAGGCCGTTCAACGCCCGTCCGGCCGAGAAGGCTCGCATCCGTCAACCAGCCCGCAGCCCGTGCGGTCGTCACCCAGGAGACAGCATCGTGACCATCGGCGAACCGACGCTCGACGATCAGTCCGTCGCCCGCGATCTCGTCGTCGACGTGAACCAGGTGTTCCGCACGTTCGAGCAGGACACGGCACCGGTACGAGCCCTGCGCGGTGCGGATCTGGACATCGGTCGCGGCGAGTTCGTGGCGGTGATGGGGCCCTCGGGTTGCGGTAAGTCGACGCTGCTCAACATCGTTGCCGGCCTCGATGTGCCTGACGAAGGCGAGGTGTCCGTTGCGGGTGAGGCGCTCGTCGGCAAGACCGAGAGCGAGCTGGCGATCATGCGTCGACACCACGTCGGGATCGTCTTCCAGTTCTTCAACCTCCTCGAGGGGATGACGGCATTGGAGAACGTCCTCATGCCGGCGTTGATCGCCGGCCGCAAGCGCAAGGCCGCCGAGACCCGTGGCCGCGACCTGCTCGATCTGCTCGGCATCGGCGACAAGGCCAAGCAGTCGCCTGCCGCGCTGTCGGGTGGGCAGCGCCAGCGGTTGGCCATCGCCAGGGCGCTCGCCAACGAACCGACACTGCTGCTGGCGGACGAACCGACCGGCGCGCTCGACTCCGAAGGTGGCGAGGAGGTGCTCGAGCTGTTCACGCGGCTGCACGCCGGCGGCCAGACGATCCTGCTCGTCACCCACGATCAGCCGGTGGCGGACGCCGCGCAACGCCTGGTGCGCATGCGCGACGGTCGGGTCATCGACGACGGCCGGCTCGCTGCGGGGCGATTGAGCGCGTGATCGATGGCGGCCGCATTGTTCTGGGCACGGACGAACCTGCGGTCGCAGTGGCGTTCCGCTGTGCTCGTGGTCTTGATCGCCGGGCTGTGTGGCGCCGTGGCGATGGCTGCGATCGCAGGGGCGCGGCGAACCGCCACGTCGTTCGCCAGGTTCGTGCGCGCCACCAAAGATCTCACCGTCTTCGTGTCCGCGCCTGATCAGGCGACAGCTGATCTCGCGGCATCTGTGATGCGTCGCGATGCCGGCGCCCAGTCCGTCATCGAGATCGCGTTCGTTGCGGTGAAGCCATCGACGCTCGCCAAGAACGACGAGTACAGCCTCGGCGTGGTCGGCCCGATCACCGACACCACCGCGACCGTCGATCGAACCGTGTCGATCCCGAAGATCGTCGCGGGGGAGCTCCCGAGCGGTCCCCGCGATGTGGCCGTCAACGTTCTGGCCGCGCAGCGACTCGGCGTCGGCCCGGGCGATTCTCTCCACATGGTCGGCTACAGCCCGACGGCGTACGAGGCCTGCTCATCGGGTTCGTCGGACTGCGCCATCGATGTCGATCTGGGCGACGTCACGGTCAGCGGCATCCTCCGGTACCCCGATGACATCTCGCCGGAGGCGGGCCAGTCGTTGAACATCGAGCTGTCGCCGGCGCTCACCGAGGCGTGGCTGCCGTTGGTCGCATCGCCGACCTGGCTCAGCGGCGCGTTCGTCGAATCGGCGGACACCCGCGAGAAGTTGGGAACCGCGCTCACCGATGCGATCGGACCCGATCGCGTCAGCGGCCACGCCGCCGACGTCTTCCTGGAAACGGACTCCCGAGACGATCCGGAACGCGTCGAGGGTGCCCTCGATGTCGAGCGGAACGGGCTGATGATCCTCGGCGCCTTGGCCGTCTTCGCAGGGTTGATCGCCGTGCCACAAGCGCTCGCTCGCCATCGGGCGGCGGCCGCCGCGGAGGAATCGCGACTCCGTGCACTCGGCTGGGACCGACGCAACCAGCGGCGCGCCACCGCGATCTGGAGCGCGTGCCTCGGCGTGGCCGCCGGCCTCGTTGCGGTCGTCGCCGCGATCGCGCTGTCGCCACTGTTCCCGATCGGGCTGGCCAGGCAAGCGGAGCCTTCCCCGGGCGTCGATGGCGACTGGCTCGTGTTGTCGCTGGGTGCACTGCTGACCCTTGGCGTCGTGCTCGGTTCCGGCGCGTTGGTCGACCTCGGTGGCGACCGCACACGGACGCCACGGGTCGGCAGGCTGGCTCGGCTCTTCTCGTCGTCGCGGCCGGTGCCCGCAACGGCTGGGCGATTCCTTCTCGACAGCGGTCGGCTCTCCGCCGTCGCCCGGCGAACGTTGACCGCGGCGGTGTTCGGCGTTGCGATGATCGCCTGTGCCGCGACGGTCATCCGCAGCCAAGACCATCTGATCAGCCGGCCACAGCTCTACGGAGCGCCATGGGACATCCAGGGTGCCGTGTTCGGGGATGCCCCCGATCCCGGGGCGTTGGCCGCGCTCGACGGGGATCAACGTGTTGCCGCATTCGCGCTGCTCGACGGAGGACGGGTCGTCGCCGACGGCGACGACATCGCCGCTGTTTCGATCGACCCGTTGAAGGGATCGATCGAACCGACGATCTTGACCGGGCGATCGCCTCGACACGATGGAGAGGTCGCATTCGGGCCGAGCTTCATGGACGACCATCACCTCAGCGTCGGTGATTCCGTAGCGGTGAGGTCATCCGGTGCGTCAGGCTCGCTGACCATCGTCGGCACCGTCGTCCCGGTCTCGGTGGGGAGCTATGGCTCCGATGTCGGAGCGGTCATGACGCCGTCGGACTACACCCAGTTCGCCACGCCGAGCTCGATCGACAACGAGGGAGGGCTCGAGCTCGCTGTGCGGCTCGTGCCAGGCGCTGACATCGCCGCAGTCCGGGCGGAGATGTCGGGGCTCACGGGCGGTTTCGAGCGGGTGATCGACGATTCGTTCAGGCCTGCTCGCATCCTCAACCTCAGCCGGGTCAGAAGTGTGCCGCTGATCGTCGAAGCGTTTGCCGCTCTCCTCACACTGCTGGTTCTCGTGCACTCGCTGGCGACGGTCGCCGGTCGCCGCCGGCACGATCTCAGTGTCCTTCGCGCGCTCGGGATGAAGCCCAACCAGGCTCGTCGCGTGCTGTCATTGCACGGCGGGATCCTCGCGCTCCTCACCGCCGCCATCGGCCTTCCGTTGGGAGTCGTCGGTGGCCGTCTGCTGTGGCACGCCGTCACCAACTCCATCGACTCCGTCTACGCGCCAAGGTCCCCTTGGCCGATCTTCGCCGGCCTGGCTGCGGGGTTGTTGATCCTCTCGACGCTCACCGGCGTCGCGCTCTCGCGGCGAGCCGTCCCCCACACCATCGCTCCGTGGTTGAGGTCCGAATGAACATGTGCAGTTCCGGTTCATGCTTGACAGCGTGGCTCCGGTAGGTGGGCGACAGTTTCGGGACGCGACTTCGGTAGCTGGGCGACAGTGACTCCGGTAGCTGCTTGACACTTCGGCTCCTGGTGTGGGTCAGCCTTCTCGGTGGCGGGCGCGTCGGCCCGTCTGGGTCGAGGGGGTCTCGCTGGTGTTGGTGGAGCTCAACGTCGTGGAACAGCGGTATCAGGCAGTTCTCGAGGTGTTGAACCAGGGTGCTTCGGTGACGGATGTGGCTCGCCGCAACGGGGTGAGCCGTCAGACGGTGCACGCCTGGCTGCACAAGTACGCATCCCAGGGCCTCGCCGGTCTGGTCGATGGTTCGGCGAAGCCGTTGTCGTGTCCGCATCAGATGACGCCTGTGGTCGAAGCGCGGGTGGTGACGATCCGTCGGGAGCATCCGGGGTGGGGTCAGCGCACGATCCTGCATCAGCTCGCCCAGGAGCATGTGGCGCCGTTGCCGACGTTGTCGTCGATCTATCGGTGCCTGGTCCGGCAGCGCCTGATCACACCGCTGGCCCGCAAGCGCAAGCGGGATGATTATCGGCGGTGGGAGCGGTCGTGGGCGATGGAGTTGTGGCAGATGGACATCGTCGGCGGCGTGAAGCTC
>JAODBQ010000275.1 GCA_025464045.1 Ilumatobacteraceae bacterium | reverse complement strand
CGCCGTTGAGCCCGACGATCGTCAGGTTCGCCACGATCTCGCCGCTGTTGAAGTTCACCGTCGAGCTGCTCGACGGCTGCCCGCAGGGGTAGGCCACGACCCAGCCGGCGCCCGAGGGCTCGACGACGGTCAGGTTCAGCGCGACCACGGCGGCGTTCGCAGGGATGTTCGCCGTGCCAGCGACCTTGATCCGGCGCTCGACGCCCTTGGTCAGCGGATCGCCCGAGACGCGCGTGTCGAGGATCCGGTTCGGTGCCGTGCCGGTGAAGTCGAACGAGCCCGTGAACCAACCGGACACGTCGGCGACGATGTGCACCGGCGCATACGTGGCGATGCACACGCCGACACCGTCGAGCTTCACCGCAACCGCGTTCGCGGCGATGCGACCCGGCACGAAGTTCAGCGACGAGGTCGCCGGCTCCGGCGACCCGCACGGCCAGACCTTGACCCACCCGGGGCCGTCGGCCTCGGTGGCCGTCACGTTCAACACGACCGAGGTCGCGCCGACGGCCGCGCCAGGCACGGCGAGCGTGAGCGTCCTCCCCGGCACGACCTTGCCCGGCGCACCGACGCCGGTGCCGTCGCGGGTGTCGAGGATCCGCGTCGGCGACACCGTGTCGGCGACACGCGGCACGACCTGTGCCGCGGCCTCCGGCGCGGCAACGGGGGCGATGACGGCACCCAGTGCCGTCATCGCGAGCAGGGAACGGCAGAGCCGTGGCTTCCAGCTGATTGTCACTTGAGACCTTCCTGCGCAGCCGGGGGCCCGAACCCGGCTGCCGTTTCGAGGGCGTATGTTACAAATGTTGCGGAGGCGTGTCACAAACGTCTGCGAACTTTCAAGCCCAGACCACGCCACAGGAGCCTGATTCGATCTCCATGGGACGCCAACTTCTTCCTCCATCGTCACGCCGCACAGCTCCTGAGCTGGACCTCGACGCGAGGCCGCTGCCAGCACCGATCGCCTCGTGGATCCTGATCGTGCCGCTGCGCCTGTTCCTCGCCGCCGGTTGGCTGCGCGCGACCCTGGAGAAGCTTATCGACGAAGAGTGGTGGCGCGGTCTCGGCGTGCGGTCATTCCTCGCGACGGATCGGCCACTTGCGTTGCCGTTCATCAGGCCGTTGATGGACGGAGTGTTACAAAGTCGCGCGCCACTCGTCGCGGTCGTCGTCGTGCTCGCCGAGCTCGCGTGCGGACTCGCGATCGCGTCCGGTCGTTGCCTGCGTCTCGGGCTCCGCGTGGGCGTCGGCCTGAACGTCGCGTTCGTGCTGTGCGGCCGGGTCAACCCGTCGGCGTTCTACCTCGTGATGGAGATCGTCCTGCTGTTCGCGATCGCCGAGGGGACGATCGGGACCACGCCCCGGCGCGCCTCCCGCTCCGCCTTCAACGCGCTCGCCGCAGCTGGCGCGGGCGCGGCGATGCTGCCGTTCATCCGCACGCTCCAACCCGCCCAGGTGATCGCCGATCCAGCAGCGATGCTGGCCTTCCTGGCCATGATCACCAGCCTCGGCAACGCCGCGAGGTGGGCGTCGCGCCTGCCCGATGTCTCCTTCGCGCACAGCCTGGCGTCGCGCCTCGTGCAGTGGTCGCATGCCCGACCCGCGCCGGTCCCGCCCGCGATCGCCCGAGCCGCGCTGCCCTCACTGCACGGCGGGCCGGACGACCCCCGCGCGGCGCACGACGACGTCGCCGCTCGCGTGCCGGCATCGGCGAGCGCGACGATCCGCTGAGCGGTCTTCGCGACGGCCCCGGCGCACCGTCGGACCCAACGCCGGACGCGCCCCGCTGACGACTACGGTGCGAGCCCGCGGACGAGTGAGGCGTGGTTCGATGCATGGTTCGACAACAGGCAAGGCGTGGTGCGCGATGGCAGTCGTCGCGGCCACGCTGTCGGCCTGCTCCAGCTCGACAGGACCGATCGTGCTCGACACCGCCGTCGCGTCCACCGTTGCCGCGACGACGCCCGGTGTGACGACGGCGAACACCGCGACCTCGACCTCACCGACGTCTGTGACGGCATCGACCGCGGCGTCCGCCGACAGTGCACCCGCGTCGAACGGCTCGGCGGATCCCGCGGCATCCGCGGCATCCACGACATCCACGGCATCCATCGCTCCGGCGAGCACGGCGACGCCGACGATCGACCCGAACGCGGTCACCACCACGTTGCCGCCGCTCACCCCGCAGAACGCGCCGCTGGTGCAGTGGAACGGCCGGCAGCAGTACATGCACGGCGCCAACCTGCCGTGGTTCAACTACGGCGCCGACTTCGGCGGCGGCCCGAGCGGTGGCGGCGCGAGCTCGGCCGCGGTGCGCGCCGGGGTCGGTCAGGCGCTGGTCACGGCGCGCGCGACGGGGATGAACGTCGTGCGCTGGTGGCTGTTCCCCGGTCAGCCCACGCAGTTCGTGCTCGACGCGAACGGCCTGCCGACGGCCATCAGCGCCAACGTCTACACCGACATCGACGCCGCGGTCGAGCTCGCCAAGAGCAGCGGCATCTCGTACGTGTTCACGCTCTTCTCCGGTCCCACGGCGCTCCCGGCGTCCTGGGTCGCGACGCCGGCGGGTCGCCAGCAGGTGGCCACGGTGCTCGGCACGCTGTTCGCCCACTACCGCGGCAACCCGCAGATCATGACCTGGGACGTGATCAACGAACCGGAGTTCGACGTGTGGGACGGCAAGGCGAACGCGCAGGACGTGCGCGACTTCATCGCCGCGATCGCCACGGCCGTGCACGCCAACTCCGATGCGCCGGTGACGGTCGGCGGTGCCCGCCTGGACGGCATCACCATGCTCACCGGCCTCGGCCTCGACTACTACACGATCCACTGGTACGACCCGATGACCGCGAGCGACCAGTGCCTCGCCTGCGTGACCTACGCGGACGTGCGCGACAAGTACCAGATCGACAAGCCGATCGTGGTCGGCGAGTTCTACGCCGCACCGGGCGTCGGCGATCGCTTCACGCTGTGGCGCACCCACGGCTACGCCGGCGGCCTGGCGTGGTCGCTCCTGCCCGATCACACCTCCGACCACTTCCCGATCGACTTCGCCGCGGCCACGGCCTTCGCCACGTCGCTGACCGGCTCCTGATCGGGAACGCGGGCTACGGGTAGCGCTTCCCCAGCCACTCGGCGACGATCGCCAGCGCCTCGGGACGATGGCCCTCGAGGTAGTGCGGCGCGCCCTTCAGCTCGACGTAGGTGAGGTCCTCCGCGCCCGCGTTGTCGATGATCTCCTTCGCCTGCCACACCCGGATCTCGGTGTCAGCCGTGGGGTGCACGAGGATCGTCGGCACCTTCACGTTCGGCATCGTGTCGGCGAGCTTGGCGTGGCTCGACAAACCGGACCACGTGCTCAGCCAGCCGCGCGCGGTCATCGTGCGCGCCAGGCCGCCGCGGCCGTAGTTGGCGTCGAACGGATCCGGGAAGGCGAACAGCGAGCCCATCGGCCGTTCGTCGGGATCGATCGACAGATCGAGGTAGGCCGGATCGGCGAGCGTGCGGTAGACGGTCATGTACTTCGCGAACACGGC
>JAODBQ010000228.1 GCA_025464045.1 Ilumatobacteraceae bacterium | reverse complement strand
ATGAATTCGTTCCACGTCGATTCCGAGGTCGGCGCCCTCACCCAGGTCCTGGTGCACCGGCCCGGCCACGAGCTCCGGCGGCCGACGGCGTCGAACGGCGAGGGTCTGCTGTTCGAGGGCCCGCACTGCCTGCGCCGCGCCCGTCGGGAGCACGACGCGCTGCGCGAGGTCCTCGCCGGTCACGGTGTCGGGGTCCACCTCGCGGGGGACCTGCTGGCCGAGGCGATGCAGGAGGACGGTGCCCGCGACTGGCTGCTGGGGCGGGTGGTGACCGAGGACGAGCTCGGCGCCGACGTGAGCACCCGCGTGCGCTCGTTCCTGGAGGCGCTCGATCCCGTGACGCTCGCCACGCACCTCGTCGGCGGCGTCAGCGAAGCGGACCTGCACGGCGACGGTGGCAGATCGCTGAGTGCCCGTCTGACGGGGCCGCAGGGCTCCGTGCTGGCACCGCTGCCGAACCAGGTGTTCACCCGGGACAGCTCGTGCTGGATCTACGACAACCTGGTGCTGGGCTCGATGGCGGAGGGGGCGCGGTCCCGCGAGGCGCTGCTCGTCGAGGCGATCTACCGGTTCCTGCCGAGCTTCGACCAGATCGGCGAGGCACGACGCTTCGGTGGCGCCGAGCGGACGCATCGCTCGGCGACGATCGAGGGCGGCGACGTGCTCGTGCTCGGCAACGGTGCCGTCGTCATCGGGATGGGCGTTCGCACGACGCCGGCGGCGGTCGAAGCGCTGAGCCGCTGGCTGCTCGCCACCGACAACGTGACCAACGTGATCGCGACCGAGCTGCCGCGCACCGGATCGACGAACCACCTCGACGCGGTGCTGGCGATGGCCGCGCCGGCGACGTTCGTGGCGCAGCGCGACGTGGTCGACGGGATGCGCGCCTGGTCGCTGACCGCCGGACGGTCGTCGGCCGATCCCGAGATCGTCGAGCACGACGATCTCGTCGGGGCCATCGCCGCGGCGCTCGACCTGGCCGCGATCCGCGTCGTGCCTGCCGAGCCGGCGGTGCCGTCAGGCGCCGAGCGCCACGACGGTGGCGGCATCGACGTCCTCGCGCTCGGACACGGAACGGTCGTCGCCGACGGACGCAACGTCGGGACCGTCGCCGCGCTGCGCGAGGAGGGCCTCGAGGTGATCGCTCTCAGCCTCGCCGAGCTCGGACAGGGCCGTGGCGGCCTGCGTTCGATGACGTGCCCACTCGTGCGCGACGCCGCCTGACCGGCGCCGCCGGCCGCGACTGCCGCGCCGCGCTGCGACGCCAATCGACGGAGAACACCACTCCTTGCACTCGGAGGTTCAAGATCTCGTCACGTCCCCCGGCGGCGCCTCCAGACGCGGGATCGCGGGTCCGATAGCTCTTGCTCATCGGACAGCGCCGCAGTGCTGGGAACGGAGACGTCGAGGTTGAGCGACAGGCAACGCTCCACTGCGCGTTCGCGGTTCGGGATGGGCTTCCTCGCGGTGCTCGTCGCGTCCGTCGTGTCCGTCGCGCCGATCGCGCCGATCCGGGCCGCGGGCGAGCCGACGCCGCCGTTCATCCCCGCCGCGGCTGACTGGCTGACGAGCGTCAACTACTACCGGGCGATGTCCGGACTGCCGGCCGTGAGCGAGGACCCGAGCCTCTCCGTGGGTGCACAGCAGCACTCCTGCTACATGCTGCAGAACGGGATCAGCCACGACGAGGTCCCGGGCAACCCGGGCTACACCGTCGCCGGCGACTCCGCCGGCAACAACGGCAACGTCGCGGTCTCCAGTGCGATCAACGCCTCGGCGCGCGGCTTCGTCGAGCTGTGGATGACCGGTCCGTACCACGCCGTCGGCGTGCTCCGGCCGGGGTTGCACACGGTCGGTTTCGGCCGGTGCGACCGTGCCGACACGCCGACCTGGCACGCCGGGGCCACCCTCGACGTCCTCCACGGCCTCGGCAGCGCGCCGGCGCTCACCCAGCCGATCCTGTTCCCCGGCAACGGCACCACGACCAGCCTCAACCGGTTCGTCGTCGAATCACCCAACCCCCTCGATGCGTGTGGCTGGACCGGCAGCGCCGGCCTCCCGGTGCTGGCCATGATGCCCGAATCGACCGCTGGCGCGACGGCGACGATCAGCGGGCCGAGTGGGCCGATCGAGACCTGCGTCGTCAGCGGCGCCAACACGACGGGCACGGCCAAGGCGATCCTCGACGGCGACAACGTCGTCGTCGCGATCCCGCGCGTGCCGCTCGCCGACGGCACCCACCACATCTCGATGCACACCAACGCGCGCACCGTCGAGTGGAGCTTCGGCATCGACCAGGCGGCGAGCGACGCGACGCCCACGACACCCGCCGACGCCGCGCCGACCGGCACGCGCTCGACGATGCAGCCGCTGCTGCCGAGCCGCATCGTCGACACCCGGATCGGTCGCGGTGCGCTGCCCTTCCAGGCAGGATCGCAGCAGCGGATCCAGGTCACCGGGACCGGCGGGGTCCCGGCAGGCGCGACTGCCGTCATGGCCAACGTCACCGCCACCGAAGGGTCGGCCGATGGGTTCGTGACCCTGTGGAACTGTGCCGGAGCGAGGCCCAACGCGTCGACGTTGAACTTCCGCGCGAACCGGAACGTGCCGAACTCAGCGACGATCCCGCTCGACTCGGCGGGCGGCATCTGCGCGTTCGCGTACGCCGGCACGCAGCTGATCGTCGACGTCACCGGGTACACCGCCACGGACGCCGCCGACGCGTACGACCCGGTCATACCGACGCGGGTAATGGACACCCGCTCGGGCCTCGGTCCCTCAACGCGGCTCGCCGCCGGCCAGACGGTCGAGCTGCAGATCACCGGGACCGCGGGCGTGCCGGTCAACGCCGCGGCCGCGGTGCTCAACGTGACCGCCGACGACGCGGCAGCACTCGGCGTGGTCACGGTCTTCCCGTGCGGCAGCCGTCCGGAGGTGTCGAACCTCAACCCGGCCATCGGCCAGACCCGGGCGAACCTCGTCATCACCGCGCTGTCCGGGCGCGGAACGGTGTGCTTGTTCAGCCAGCAGTCGACCGACCTGATCGTCGACGTGTTCGGCTACTTCGCCGGCAGCGGCTCCCGGCTCACCGTCACCACGCCATTCCGCTTCACCGACACCCGCGAGCGGACCACGGCACTCAACGCCGGGCTCGGCGGCGCCAAGCTCCGTGCCGGCCAGGTGGTCGAGATCCAGATGGCCGGGGTGCGCGGCATCGCCGGCGACGCCAGCGCGATCTCCGCCAACATCACGGCCACCGATGCGAACGGACCGGGATGGCTCGCCGCCTGGCCATGTGCCGGCGACACGCCGACCGTGTCCAACGTCAACTACGGATCGACGGATCCCGTCGCCAACGCGGCGCAGCTGACGCTGTCCGGGCGGGGCTCGATCTGCGTGGTCAGCTACACCGACGTCCACGTGATCATCGACGTCAACGGCTGGTGGTCCTAGCGGCGAGGCGCGACCGGCTACGCGTCCCGCGGGTCCTTGGCTTCCGGGTTGATGTTGAACCGGCGGATCGCGTCGTCGACGGTCTCCTCCTTGATCTCGCCCTGCGCCTGGAGGGCGCTGAGGACGGCGACGACGACGTTGCCGGCGTCGACCTCGAAGTGGGCGCGCAGCGCCTCACGGGTGTCGCTGCGGCCCATCCCGTCGGTGCCGAGGGGCACGAACAGGCGGTTGGGGATGAACCGTGCGACCTGCTCGGGCACGATCTTCATGAAGTCGGTGACCGCCACGATCGGGCCCTGCCCATCGCCGAGCAGCTCGGCGACCAGCGGCGTGCGCGTCGGCTGGCTGGGGTGCAGCCGGTTCCAGCGCTCGGTGGTCAGTGCTTCCTCGCGCAGGCGCTTGTAGGACGTCGCCGACCACAGCTCGGCGGCCACGCCGTAGTCGTGGGCGAGGATCTCGGCGGCCTCGCGGGCGGCGCCGTGCAGCGAGCCGCTGAACAGCAGCGTTGCCCGCAGTGGCGGGCCGTTGGGCGCCGGCGCCCAGCGGTACAGGCCGCGCACGATGTCGGCTGGATCGAGGCCCTCGGGCAGCGGCGGCATCACCGCGTTCTCGTTGTAGAGGGTGATGTAGTAGAAGACGTCGCGCTCGTCGGCGGGCGTCGCGTCGCCGTACATCCGCTGGATGCCGGCCTGCACGATCGCCGCGACCTCGTACGCGAACGCGGGGTCGTAGGCCTGGCACGCGGGCACGGTGGAGGCGAGCACCAGCGAGTGCCCGTCCTGGTGCTGGAGGCCTTCGCCGAGCAGCGTGGTGCGCCCGGCGGTGGCGCCGAGCAGGAAGCCGCGAGCGCGGGCATCCGCGGCCTGCCAGACGAGGTCGCCGACGCGCTGGAACCCGAACATCGAGTAGAAGGTGTAGAACGGCACCATCGGCACGCCGCGGGTGGCGTAGGCGGTGCCGGCAGCGATGAAGCTGGCCATCGAGCCCGCTTCGGTGATGCCCTCCTCCAGGATCTGTCCGTTCGTCGCCTCGGTGTAGCTGAGCAGCAGGTCGTGGTCGACCGGCTCGTACTTCTGGCCCTGTGCGGCGTAGATCTTCAGCTCGCGGAACAGCGAGTCCATGCCGAACGTGCGCGCTTCGTCGGGCACGATGGGCACGACGCGCGGCCCGAACTCCTTGTCTCGCATGAGCTCGCGCAGCAGGCCCGTGAAGGCCATGGTGGTCGAAACGGCCCGGCCGCCCGA
>JAODBQ010000197.1 GCA_025464045.1 Ilumatobacteraceae bacterium | reverse complement strand
TCGACGGCACCTACTTCCACTACGACCAGCTGCGCGTGCTCCCCAAGCCGCGACAGCACCACGTCGACGTCTGGCTCGGCGGCATCGCCCCGTCGGAGCTGCGCCGCGTCGGCCGCCTCGCCGACGGTTGGCTGCCGAGCTTCGTCACCCCGGACGACGCGGCGCGCGGCCGGGAGACGATCGAGCAGATCGCGGCCGAGCACGGCCGCGCGATCGACGACGACCACTACGGCGCACTGATCCCGTACGGCAACGGTCCGGTACCCGAGGCGCTGCTCGCCGGACTGGCCAAGCGGCGCCCGGACCTCACCGATCCGGGCGTGCTCGTGCCCCAAGGCTGGGACGAGCTGATGGCAACGATCGACAAGTTCGTCGCCGTCGGCACGACCAAGTTCGTCATCCTCCCCGTCGCCGAGCCGGGCTCGACCGATGGCTGGCTGGCGCACCTGGAAGAAGCCGCGCCGATCGTCCTCGCCCGTCAGACATGACGGGGGCCGACACCGGGATGTCGACCGCGGTGCCGACGTCGCTGTTCGTGACGGACGGCGACCGGTACGTCGCGACCGGGATGAGTCGCGGGCCGTGGGATCCACGCCACTGCCACGGCGGCCCGGTGAGCGCACTGCTGGCACGTGCCGTCGAAGGCGTCGACGACGACCCGTGGCAGATCGCCAGGCTCACGGTCGAGCTCACCCGCCCGGTGCCGGTCGGAGTCCCGCTCGATCTGCGCGTCGAGGTCGAACGTCCGGGACGCAAGGTGTCGCTCGTCGGCGCCGTGCTCACGGATGCCGGCACCGAGGTCGCCCGTGTCCGCGCCCTGCGGATCCGCACCGAGGACGTGGTCCTGCCGGCGGACGCGAACCTCGCCGTCGACGTCCTCCTCGCACCCCACGACTCGGTCCCGAGCGAACGGGCAACGTGGGCCGTCGGCGAGCAGGTCGCCTTCCACACGGATGCGTGCGAGCACCGCTTCGTCGGCGGATCGTGGAACGGTCCCGGCCCGGTCGAGGTGTGGATCCGGCTGGTGGTGCCGCTGCTCGACGGTGAGGAGCCGTCCGGCGTGCAGCGCGTCGTCGCCGCGGCCGACTTCGGGAACGGCGTGTCCGGATCGCTGCCCTACGACGACTTCGTGTTCATCAACCCGGACCTGACCGTGCACCTGCTCCGCCCGCCGGACGGCGTGTGGGTGGGGATGCGCACCGCGTCGCGCTACGGCACGACCGGTGCCGGCCTGGCCGAGTCGGAGCTGTTCGACCTGTCCGGGCGGCTCGGACGGAGCTGCCAGAGCTTGTTCGTCAGCGGACGCTGAGGCGCCCGATGCGAGATGAGGGGGGAAGGTCATGGACCTGAACGAGACGATCTACGCGGCGATGCCGCTGTGTCGGACGCTGGGGATCGACACCCGCACGTGGCAGGCGGATCTGGTCGAGATGGATCTGCAGTGGCACGAGTCGTTGTGCACGAGCGGTGGCCTGCTGCACGGCGGGGCGCTGATGGCCCTCGCCGACGCCGCTGGCGGGGCCTGCGCAGCCGCGAACCTGCCACAGGGCGCCGTCGGCACCTCGACGATCGAGTCCAAGACCAACTTCCTCGGCCCGGTCACCGAGGGCACGGTGACAGCCGCGTCGCGACCGTTGCACGTGGGTTCGACGACGATCGTGATCGAGACCGAGGTCCGCCGCGCCGACGGGCGGCTGATCTCCAAGACCACCCAGACCCAGACCGTCCTGCGTCCTCGCTGACGTACGCGCGCGCAGCGCGCCCGTCAGCGAGGGAGACGTCCGGTCAGGGGCGGGCGAAGGGCTGGGGCTCGGACTCCTGGCCGGCGGCCGGGCCGTTCATCCGGAAGCTGGGATCGTGGCGCAGGATCTCGCGCCGGGCGATCGTCATCTTGTGCACCTCGTCGGGACCGTCGGCGATGCGCAGCGTGCGCTGCATCGCGTACATGTTCGCGAGCGGCGTGAACTGGGTGACACCGGCGGCGCCGTGCACCTGGATGGCGCGGTCGATCACGCCGCAGACCATGCGCGGCACGGCCACCTTGATCCCCGAGATCTCGGTGGCCGCAGCCTTGTTGCCGACCGTGTCCATCAGGTATGCGGCGCGGTGGACGTATTCGCGGGCCATGTCGATCTCGATCCGCGACTCGGCGATCCAGTCCTGCACGAGCCCCTTCTGGGCGACGAGGGTGCCGAACGTGGTGCGCACCAGGGCGCGCTTGACCATCAGCTCCAGGGCCACCTCGGCCGCGCCGATCGCACGCATGCAGTGGTGGATGCGGCCGGGTCCGAGGCGGGCCTGCGAGATCGCGAACCCGCCGCCCTCCTCCCCGAGCAGGTTGTCGACGGGCACCCGCACGTTCTCGTAGATGACCTCGGGGTGGCCACCGGCGTGGTCGTAGCCGAAGACGTGCGGCGTGCGTCCGATGGAGATGCCCTCCGCGTCGCGCGGGACGACGATCATCGACTGCTGCAGGTGGCGTGATGCGTTCGGGTTCGTCTTGCCCATCACGACGAGCACCTTGCACCGCGAGCGCAGGGCGCCGGAGCTGAACCACTTCGTTCCGTTGAGGACGTACGTGTCGCCGTC
>JAODBQ010000184.1 GCA_025464045.1 Ilumatobacteraceae bacterium | reverse complement strand
TGAGCTCGTCGGCAGACGAGGCGTCGGGGCTGGCGACGGTGGTCTTCACCCCGTAGTCCTTGGTGAAGGCGGCGAGGATGCCCTTGTAGTTCGCCCAGTCGTCGGGTAGCGCGATGAGGTTGACGGTGCCCTCCGCCTTCGCCGCGGCGATCAGGTCGGCGGGGATGGCCGACGTCGCCGAGCCGGCCGCAGCGGTCGTCGCGCTCGACTCCTGCTTGTCGCTCCCGCATGCTGCGGCGGTGAGCGCCAGGGCGATCGCGCCGGCGACCACGGTTCGGCGCCGGGCGTTGGTGTGCTTGGTTGCCATGGCAGGAGCATCTGGTCGACGCATGACCGTGAGGTGTCCACCCGACGTCGCCCCGGTGACGGCCGCCGAAACCGTCGCCGAACTCCTCCGACCGGTGCGCGGCGGGCGCCTCGGTCAGGCCCGAGAACGCCGTCGGTAGGCTGACGAAGTGATCGATCAGGACGTGTTGGAGCGGGTGTTGACGGCCGCGGTGCGCACAGGTGCCGAGTTCGCGGAGGTCTACGCGGAGGACAAACGCTCCACGTCGGCGTCGCTCGACGACGGGCGGATCGAACAGGTGACGAGCGGCCGAGACCGCGGTGCGGGGATCCGTGTCGTGAGGGGTGAGACCACCGGCTTCGCCCACACCGCCGACCTCAGCGAGCGCGGTCTGCTCGTGGCCGCGACGGCCGCGGCAGCGGCGGCCAGTCGAGGCGGCGGGGGCGTTCGCGAGATCGCGCTCGACCGGCAGGCCGACCATCGCGTCGGCAGCGTCGAGCGCTACCCCGACGACGTGCCGAAGGCGACGAAGGTGGATGTGCTGCGCCGCATCGACGACGCGGCACGCGGCGCGGGTGGCTCGATCGTGCAGGTCTCGGCCGGGTACGGCGACTCGCGCAAACGCATCTTGGTGGCCAACACCGAGGGCGTGATGGCGACCGACGAGCAGGTCCGTGCCGTCGTGCGGATGAGCGTCGTGGCCAGCGGCGACGCCGGCATGCAGACCGGGTTCCAGAGCATGGGGCGCACCACTGGCTTCGAGATGTTCGACGAGTTCAGCGTCGAGGACCTGGCCCGCGATGCGGCACGTCAGGCGCTGACCAAGCTCAGCGCACGCCCCGCCCCGAGCGGCGCGCTGCCGGTCGTGATCAAGCACGGCACGGGTGGCGTGCTGTTCCACGAGGCGTGCGGCCACGGGCTCGAGGCGGACCTCGTGAGCAAGGGCGGCAGCGTGTACAAGGGCAAGCAGGGCCAGCTCGTGGCCGCGCCGCTGGTCACGCTCGTCGACGACGGCACGATGGCCGGCGAGTGGGGCGCGATCGGGATCGACGACGAGGGCCACATCAGCCAGTACAACGTGCTGATCGAGGACGGTGTGCTCACCGACTACATGTGGGACTACCTGCGGGCCCGCAAGGAGGGCCGCAAGCAGAGCGGCAACGGGCGACGGCAGAGCTACATGCACCTGCCGATGGTGCGGATGACGAACACCTACGTGCTCAACGGCACCGAGGAGCCCGACGACATCGTGCGCGCCACCGACTACGGCGTCTACGTCGCCAAGCTCGGCGGCGGCAGCGTCAACACCGCGAGCGGCGACTTCGTGTTCGGGATGACCGAGGCCTACCTGATCGAGAACGGCGAGATCACCGAGCCGCTGCGCGAGAGCAACCTGATGGGCAACGGTCCCCAGGTGTTGCGCGACATCGACCTCCTCGGCAACGACTTCGCGATGGGCAACCCCGGCACGTGCGGCAAGGACGGCCAGGGTGTGCCGGTCGGCGACGGACAGCCGACGCTGCGGGTCAAGTCGCTGACCATCGGCGGGACGGCCGCATGAGCGCGCGCAGCGAGGGCAGTGAGCTGTTGGAGATCGCCGACAAGGTGATCGCCCAGGCGACCGCCGGCGAGCAGGTCGAGGCGTACGTGTCTCGCGACAGCGAGACCGCGGTGCGGGTGTACGAGGGCAACGTCGAGCACTTCGTCAGCGCGCAGAGCGAGGGCATCGGCATCCGAGTGATCCGCGACGGCCGCACCGGCTTCGCCTACGCCGGCACCCTGGACCAGGACGCGGTCGCGAGCGCGCTCGCCGAGGCTCGCGACAACGTCGCGTTCGGCACGCCGGACGAGTGGGCTGGGCTCGCCGAGCCGGACGGCGTCGACATCGTCGACCAGGACCTGTGGAGCGACGAGCTCGCCGCGTTCGCCACCGACCGCAAGATCGAGCTGGCCAAGGAGCTCGAGCGGTTGACGCTCACGGCGGACAGCCGGGTGCGCGTCGACGACGCGAACTACGAGGACGTCGCCTCGGAGACGGCCGTGGCCACCACCACCGGCATCCGCCGCAGTGGCCGCGAGAACGGTTGCTACGTCGTGGTCAGCACGCTCGCCGACGACGGCGACGAGGCGCACTCGGGCTTCGGCTTCAGCGTCGGCCGTTCCCCCGATCTGTTCGATCTGCACAAGGCCGCGCGTGACGCAGCCGATCGCGCCACGCGTCTGCTCGGTGCGACGAAGCCGACCTCCCGGCGTCTCACCGTGGTGCTCGATCCCTACGTCACCGCCAGCTTCCTGAGCATCATCGGCGGCACGTTGAACGGCGAGAGCCTCGCCAAGGGTCGCAGCCTGTTCAAGGACCGCCTCGGCGACGAGGTGGCCAGCCCGCTGGTGACCCTCGTCGACGACCCGACGAACCCGCTCGCCTACACCGCCACCGACATCGACGGCGAAGGACTCGCGGCGCGGCGCAACTCGCTCATCGAGGGCGGCGTCCTGCGCAGCTTCGTGCACAACAGCTACTCGGCGCGGCGCGCCGGCACCCGCTCCACCGGCAACGCGGTGCGCGGCGGGTTCAAGGGCACGCCCGGCGTCGGTTGCCTGGCGCTGCAGCTCGCTCCGGGCACCCGCGACCAGGCTGCGTTGATCGCCGACGTGTCGGACGGTGTGCTGGTCCAGTCCGTGCAGGGTCTGCACAGCGGCGTCAACCCGGTCAGCGGCGACTTCTCGGTCGGCGCCTCCGGGCTGCTGATCGCCAACGGTCAGCTCGGTGGACCGGTGCGCGAGTTCACCATCGCCTCGACGCTGCAGCGGATGCTGCTCGACGTGGTCGAGGTCGGCGGGGACGTCGACTGGTTGCCGATGCGCGCGGCCGGTGTCAGCCTGGCGATCCGCGACCTGACGATGAGCGGCGCCTGAGCTGAGCAGCTGAGCGCCGACCGGCCCGTCGCGACGGGCGGCGGCGAGCAGATCAGCGCCCGAGCGCCTCGGCGAGGGAACGGCAGCGGATGCCCAACGCCGCAGCACGGGCCGTGTCCAGCACCACCCGGCCCGGTCGATCGGGCGCGGTCGGCGGGGTGCTGCCGACGCGCACGGCGCCGTCGCCGAGGTGCATCCAGCCGGCCATCGCCTGCGCCAGCCCGGCCCGGCTGACGGGCTCCGGACCGGCGATGTGGAGGGGTCCCGCCACGTCGGGTCGGATCGCGAGCGCACAGATGGCGCGAGCAACGTCGGCGACGTGCGCGGGGCAGCGCACCTCGTCGTCGAACCACGTGATCGCCTCGCGCTCGCGGATCGCGACCTGCCACGACGCCAGCCGACTCGTGCCATACAGGAGCGACGTGCGGATCATCAGCGGTGCCGGGTGGGCGTCGACGACACGCCGTTCGGCTTCGGCCTTCCAGCGTCCGTAGTCGACGACGGCGTCGGTGCGGTCGGCTTCGGTGTAGGCGGCCTCGCGCCCGGCGAAGACCACGTCCGTCGAGAGGTGGACGAACCGGGCCCGGCACGCGGCCGCGGCCGCGGCGACGTTGGCGCTGCCCTCGACGATCGTCGACGCGTCGTGCTTGCGGTAGGCGAGGTGGACGACGACGCTCGGCCTCCAGTCGACGATGTGGTGCAGCACCTGCTGCCGGTCGCGCACGTCGAGGCCCTGCGACGGCGGGGCGATCCACTCCCAGCCGCCGGCCTCCGATGCCTCCGCGAGGTGACGGCCGAGGAACCCGCTGCCACCGGTGACGAGCATCGTGCGCCGCCGACGTGGCCGCCAGCTCGTGCGCCGTGGCGTCGCGATCGGAGCCGGACGCGATCCCACGTCGCGCAGCGTACGCGGATACGTTCGTGGACGATGCCTGAGCCGCAGCAGGCGGCGATCGGCCGCCATCCGCACCTCGCCGAGCCGTGCCCTGTGGGCTGGGTGCGCGTCGACCTGCACAGCCACACGATGTGGAGCGGCGACAGCACGACGACGCCGGACGAGATCGAGCGCGCCGTGGTCGAGTCCGGCCTCGACGTGCTGTGCATCACCGATCACAACGCGATCCGCGGCGCGGTCGAGCTGTCCGGGCGGGTGGCCTGCCGGGTGATCGTCGGCGAGGAGTTGCGCACCCACGCCGGCGAGATCATCGGTCTGTTCCTCGACGAGCGCGTGCCGGTGGGGACGCCGCCCGTCGCCGCGGCCGAGCGGATCCGTGCACAGGGCGGCGTCGTCTACATCCCCCACCCGTTCGATCCGATGCGCCGCAACCTGGCGGAGCCGGCGCTGCGCGAGCTCGCCCAGCTCGGGCTGGTCGACGCGATCGAGGTGCTCAACGCGAAGACCTCGCTGCGCAGCGTCAACGCACAGGCCGCGGCGTTCGCCGCCGAGTTCGACCTCGCTGGTGGGGCGGGGAGCGACGCGCACGTGCCCGACGCACTCGGCGCGGCGTACGTCGAGATGCCCGACTTCGACGGTCCGCACGACTTCCTCGCCAAGCTGCGCGAGGCGCGCGTCGTCGGCCACCACTGGGACAAGGCCCGTCCGTGGTCGGCTCGGATCCTCCCCGGAACCACCACCGACTGACGCTCGCCTTCCTCGACACTCGGCGGCCGGCCGTGCGGCTGCTGCTCACGCTGGGGCGGGGAGCAGCGCGAGGACCACCGCGTTCCCCGCAACGGCGAGCGCGAGCTCTGGCGCGGCGTCGGCCGGGATCGCTAGCACCACCTGCTCGTCGGTGACCGCGACGACCACGCCGTCGCCGAGGCGAACACCATCGGCGAACGCGGCGGCCCGGTCGCCGGCCTGCAGCGGTGGCGACCGCACCGGCACAGCGATCGCCAGCGAGCCCTGGGGCACCAGACCCGTGGTGCCGTCGGTGCTGACGTCGGACCGGACGACGATCTCGCCGACGCCGATCCTCTCGTGGGCGATCGACCCCGCGGGCGACGCGGTCACCGCGCCGGCGGGGACGACGGCGACGGGATAGTCACGCTGCTCGACCACGAGCGGTTCGCCGGGCGTCGCCGCGGCCACGGCGACCCACACCGCGCGGCGCGCACCCCACGACCGGCGGGCGACCTCCAGGCGATGGAGCGCGCCGGCGGCGAGCACCCCGGTGGTCGCCGCCACGACGATGACCGCCGCCCACCACACCATCGGGTGGCGGGCCAGCAGGGAACGGGCTCTCGGCAACCACCGCATACGACCTCCACACGCGTCCGGACTCCGGCCTCGGGGAAGGTCAGCGGGAGGTTAGCGGCGCGGTGACCCGCGGCGGCGCGGGCCCCTCAGGAGGAGGCGGGCGACGAGCTCGCGGTGGGCGTCGGCTTGGCCGCCGGAGTCGCGGATCCGGCACCGCTCGACGAGCCGGAGCTGCTCGACGAGTCCGACGACGGCTTCGACGACGAGCTCGACCCATCCGACGAGGAGCTGCTCGATCCTTCCGAGCCTCCGGAGGAGCCGGACGACTCCCCGGCGCCGGCCGCGGCCCCCGCGGGCTTGGCGCTGGACGACTTGCCGCGGCTGTCCGTCTTGTAGAAGCCGCCGCCCTTGAAGCTGACGCCGACCGGGGTGAACACCTTCTTGACCTTCATGGTCTTGCCGGACGAGGGGTGGACGGCCTCGGTGAGCGGATCGTCGGTGAAGGCCTGCGGGACTTCGATGGTCTCGCCGGTGTCGAGGAACTTGTAGACGTAGGTGGGCATGACAACCTCAGGAGGGGGGATTAGCAGTCGCCGTGATCGAGTGCCAAATGGTACCGGACGTCACCTAACATCTCCAGCGTGCAGGTACGGACCGCCCTCATTCCCGCCGCCGGCTTTGGTACGCGCTTCCTCCCGGCCACCAAGGCCGTCCCCAAGGAGTTGCTCCCGATCATCGACACGCCGGCGTTGCAGCTGATCATCGACGAGGCGATCGGCGCCGGGATCGACCACGTGGTGATCGTCACCAGCCGCGCCAAGCCGGCCATCGAGGCGTACTTCCAGCCGGCCCCGGACGTGATCGCCAAGCTGCGCGACTCCGGCCGCGACGAGATGGCCGATCGGCTGGAGCGGATCGGCGTCGACGTGCGGATCTCCTTCGCCTACCAGGAGCAGGCACTCGGCCTCGGCCACGCAGTCGGGTGCGGCCGGGAGGCGGTCGGTGACGTGCCCTTCGCGGTGCTGCTGCCCGACGAGCTGATGGGCGACTCCTCGCTCCTCGACCAGATGGCCCGGGTGTGCGAGCGCACCGGTGGCGGCGTCGTCGGGGTCAAGCCGGTGCCGTGGGACGAGGTCGACCGGTACGGCGTCATCGACCCGTCGGGCGAGATCGACGCGGACGGCGTGGTCCCGGTGCGGACGATGGTCGAGAAGCCCCCGGTCGACGCGGCGCCGAGCAACATGATCCTGATCGGCCGCTACGTGCTCACCCCGGACGTGTTCGACCGCATCGCCGAGGTCCGGCCCGGGGCCGTCGGCGAGATCCAGCTCACGGACGCGCTGCAGGCCCAGGCGGCGGCGGGGCCGTTCCACGCGGTGGTCTCGAAGGTGGACCGCTACGACACCGGCAACCCGCTCGGCTGGCTCACCGCGGTCATCGAGCTCGCCCTCAAGGACGCCAGGATCGGCGCACCGCTGCGCACCTGGCTCACCACGCGGGATCTGCTCGCCAGCGGCTCGCCAGGCTGATCCGCCGCCCCGGGTGGGATGGGCGCGGAAGTTGCGAGATCTCGCAGGAATCGCGCCCACCCGGGTGGGATGGGCGCGGATGTTGCGAGATCTCGCAGGAATCGCGCCCACCCGGGCTCGCCCAGCCGGACCCGGCGGCTGGGGCGTCAGCGGACGCGGCGGAACTGGTCGGGGACGTCGAGCGCGAGGCCGTGCTCGTCGACATCGAACTCGACCATGGGGGTGCCGGGGTGCGTGACCGCCCAGCGGTGGCTGGCCAGGCGCGTGTAACGATGCGTCCCCGGGCGCACCTCGAGCGTCTCCGGGTCGATCGTCACCACCGGGAGGTCGGCGGTGTCGCCCTCGTGGAGGAGGATCCGCCGGATCGGCATGATCATCGTCAGCGGGGTGCACGCGAGGTGCACGTCGTAGCAACCGTCGAGATCGGGCCGGTGCGCCCCGTTCATCTCGCCCCAGCGGCCACTGCCGTCGGTCGCCAGCCACAGATCCGGCTCCTCGAGGTCACGGAACAGCAGCAGCTGGCTCACCCGCCACGTCGCCGAGGCGCGGATCGCGTACTGCAGGCGCTCGCGTCCGACGAGCCCGCTGATCGTCCAGCCCTCGTTCTCCCAGTGGAGGGTGACGACCTCCTCGTGCTCGCCGTCCCACGTGGTCCAGTGGACCTCGTGGCCGTCGGAGGAGAAGGGTCGATACGCGGCCGGCACCGGACACAGTCTGGCGGCCGGAGGACCCGATGGCCCACCCGCACTTCAGACCTCTCGAAACGCCCGATCGGCTGATCTCACCCGCCGGTACGGTGGCCCCGTGATCGAGCCCGCCGAAGCACGTGCCCACGTCCTCGCCCACTGCGCTCCGTTGGCCACGGTCGCCCTGCCGATCGTCGAGGCGCGGGGGCTGGCGCTCGCCGCACACGTCATCGCGGTCGAGGACGTGCCGCCGTTCGTCAACTCGGCCGTCGACGGCTACGCGGTGCGCAGTGCGGACGTGGCTGCCTCGCCGGTCGAGCTGGCCGTGGTCGGCGAGGTCGCTGCGGGAGCACACAGCACCCACGTCCTCACCGCCGGCGAGGCGATCCGGATCATGACCGGCGCGCCGGTGCCGGACGGAGCGGACGCGATCGTGATGGTCGAGGACACGACTCGGCTGGACGGCGGCGCACGCGTGCGCGTCGCCCAGGCCGTGGCTGCCGGCGCATCGCTGCGCGGCAGGGGAGACGACGTGCGCGCCGGCACGGAGCTGTTCGGCCCGGGCACGGTCGTCACGCCTGCGGTCTGCGGGGTCCTGGCGAGCGTCAACAACCGCACGGTCACGGTCACCCGCCGCGCGCGCGTGGCGGTGCTGTCCACCGGCGACGAGCTCGTCACCGACGGCTCGCCGCTGCAGCTCGGGCAGATCCGCGAGAGCAACCTGACGATGCTCCTCGGGCTCGTCGCCGAGGCCGGCGCCGAGCCGGTCGACTACGGCGTGGTCACCGACGACGAGGACGTCCTGGCGGACACGCTGCGGCGTGCCGCGTCGGAGTGCGACGCGATCGTCACGAGTGGCGGCGTCAGCATGGGCGACTACGACGTGGTCAAGGCGGTCCTGTCCAAGATCGCCGACATGCGCTGGATGCAGATCGCGATCAAGCCGGCGAAGCCGTTCGCGTTCGGGCTCCTCGACGACGGCGGGGGCGCGACGGTGCCGGTGTTCGGCCTGCCGGGCAACCCGGTCAGCTCGCTGGTCAGCTTCGAGCTGTTCGCCCGGCCGGCGCTGCGCCAGATGATGGCCCTGCCGAACATCGACCGTCCGCAGGTGCTCGCCGTCGCCGCCGCGCCGCTGCGGCGCCGGCCGGACGGCAAGACCCACTACGTCCGTGCCGTCGCCGGCTTCGGGGAGGACGGCCGCGTGCACGTGCGCCCAGTCGGCGCGCAGGGCAGTCACCAGCTCGTGGCGACCTCGATGGCCAACGCGCTCGTCACGCTGGCCGACGGCGACGGCGTCGACGCGGGCGACGACGTGCCGGCGACGCTGCTCTGGTGACCCCGGCAGAACCGGCGCGGTAGCCTGGCGTCGTGGACCTCGTCGATCCGTTCGGGCGCACCATCCGCGATCTGCGGATCTCGATCACCGACCGCTGCAACTTCCGCTGCACCTACTGCATGCCGGAAGAGGGCATGCGGTGGCTGCCCAAGGACGACATCCTCAGCTTCGAGGAGATCGAGCGCGTCGCCCGGGTGGCCGTCGAGCACTTCGGCCTGGATTCCATCCGCCTC
>JAODBQ010000173.1 GCA_025464045.1 Ilumatobacteraceae bacterium | reverse complement strand
GATCTCGATGTAGTCGCGCAGCCGCCAGTAGGGCTTGCCCCACGGTTGCCCGTACCAGCCCTCGACGATCTGCGGCCCCGACACGCCGAGGCCGGCGATCATCCGCCCGCCGCCGGCCAGCGCGTCGACGGTCATGCACTGCATCGCACACATCGCCGGCGTGCGGCCGGCGAGCTGCATGATGCCGGTGCCGAGCCGGATCCGCTCCGTCTTGGCCGCGATCCACGCCAACGGAGTGATCGCGTCGGACCCGTACGCCTCGGCTGTCCAGACCGAGTCGAAGCCGAGTCGCTCCGCGTGCTGGATGAGGTCGATCGGCACGTCGAGTGCAGCCCCTGAGTAGCCAATGGCGAGTGCGAGCTTCACGGCAAGGCCTCCTGCTTCAGGCGCGCGCGGCGCCTCCCCGCCGCGGAGACTAGGACCCAGCCGGTGACTCTGGCGACGTGCGCTCGGTAGCGTGACCGGCGATGAGGCATCGCCGTCGATGAAGGTTCGCTTCGCGGTCTCGCCCGGCGCGCAGACGTGGGACGACGTGGTGCTGCCGGCGTTCGTCGACGCGCTGGAAGCGCTCGGGTTCGACACGGTCTGGCTGTCGGACATCCCGATGGGTCCTCAGCTCGATCCGCTCGTCGGTCTCGCGTTCGCCGCGGGGCGGACCACGCGGCTCAAGCTCGGCGCGAACCTCGTCCCGATCGGTCGCAACCCGATGCTCGTCGCGAAGGAGCTCGCCCAGCTCGACCGGCTCAGCAGCGGTCGGGTGCTGCTCAGCCTCGTCCCGGGCCTCGACCAGCCCGGGGAACGCGAGGCGCTCGGCATCGGTGACGCCAACCGCGGCGGCTACCTCGACGAGGTGATCCCGTTGCTGCGTCGGTGGTGGGCCGGCGACGCCGTCGAACATCACAGCGAGCGATTCGACTTCTCCGGCGTCATCGTCCGGCCACGACCGTTCCAGGATCCGCTGGAGATCTGGCTCGGCGGTGTGGGACCGATCGCGCTGCGCCGTGCCGGACGGCTGTCCGACGGCTGGCTCGGCGCGGCCATCACGCCCGCCGAAGCTGCGCTGGCGGTGACGCAGATCAACGACGCCGCGGCTGCCGCCGGCCGGGAGATCGACCCGCAGCACTTCGGGCTGAGCATCCCGTACGCCCGGTCGACGCCGGACGAGCGAGCGATCGCAGCGACGCGCGCCCGGCGCGCCGACGGCGAGATCGAACAGATCCTGCCGGTCGGCGCCGATCACCTGCGCGACCTGATCGGGTGCCTCGTCGACGCCGGCCTGTCGAAGTTCGTCCTGCGTCCCGTCGCCCCCGATCCACGCGGCGGCACGGCCTGGCGCGACGAGCTCGAGTGGCTCGCCGACACCGTGCTCGCGATGCAGACCTGAGCGGCTCGTCGGTCGGACCTGTCGCGACGTTCCGGGCCAGCTCGCGCCCGTTCATGCGTGCGGGCCTCCGCGCCGAGCTCGGACCTCCGCGCGCTCCTGATCCGTCGCTCGCCGGGCTTCTCCGCTCGGGCCTGACGAGGCTGCCGCGTCCTGGCGGGCGAGGCCACGTTCGACCGCGTCGATCAGCGCCGGACGCAGCGACGCCGCGGCGATGATCCGGTGCACCGAGCCGACCTGCAGGGCGCGCTGCACGCTGTGGACGGCGTCGAACTCCGCGGCGACCTCGCCCAGCTTCTCGACTCGCACGGACTCGTTGACGGCCGTGAGCTCGACGAGCAAGCGGCCCCGCTCGTCGTCGACGGCCCGCGACGCGGACTGCTCCAGGGCGCGCACCCGTTCGTCCGCGCGGGTGCGCGAGTTGACCTCGCCGGTGAAGACCACGGCAGCGGCCGGGGCACCTCCGATCACAGAGGCGAACGAGCCCTCCACGGCGAGGACCTCCATCTCGTCGTTCAACGTGGCCGAGAACACCACGAACGCGCCGCCGTGGTAGCGGGAGACCACGCACAGCACGATCGGTCCGCGGAAGTTGACGATCGCCCTGCCGATCTCGGCGCCGTACTCGAGCTGCAGTCGGCGCAGCGACTCCGGTGAGCCGTCGAAGCCGGAGAGGTTGGCGAGCATCACCACCGGGCGGTTGCCGCTCGCCGCGTTGAGCGCGCGGGCGACCTTCTTCGACGACAGCGGGAAGAGCGTGCCGGCCGACCACTGGCCCGGCCCGTCGGCGGGCGTTGCGCCGTGACGGGGGAGCGGCCGCGACTCCATGCCGATCATGGTCACCGCCTCGCCGCCGAGCCGTGCGTCGTAGACGACGGCGGTCTCGGCTTCGGCCATCTCGCTCCAGCGCTCCAGCGGAGGATGGTCGCTGTCGAGGATCGCCCGCATCAACGTGCGGATGTCGAACGGCTTCTTGCGATCGGCGTTGGTGTCGGCCGAGAAGATGTCGCCGACCGTGGTGAAGTCGCTGCCCTCGACGACGTGTGGAGAGCTGCGCACGTCGCGATCAGCGGGATCCGCCGTGGCGGCTCGTCGCGGCCCGCGTTCGCCGGGCGACACGTAGCACAGGTCGTGGTGGGCGAGCAGGATGGAGCAGGCGTTGGCGAGGTCCGGCGCCCAGTACTGCGCCTCGCCGTTGGGGCCCATGATCCGCTCGTACCCGCCGATGCCGAGGTTGTTCTCGGCCGAGACGCCGCCGGAGTAGTCGATCGCCTGCTTGCCCGTCAGCACCATCGCGCTGTCCGGTGTCATCACCAGGATCCCCCGAGTGTGCATCAGCATCGTGGCCTCCGCGTTCCAGTACGGCTGCGCGCCGACGTTGATGCCGGCGACGACGACGTTCACCTCGAAGCCGCGCTGGGTGTGCTCGACGAGACGGCGCAGCACCCTGGCGACCCAGTCGAGGTTCTCGCTGCCGCTCGACATCGAGATCTTCGCTCCGGCGGAGAGCGCGAACCAGTCGATCGGCACGCCGGTGCGCTCTGCGAGATCGATGGCTGCGAGCACCAGCCGGCACTCGGGCTCGGCCACCGATCCCATCGCCTTCGTCGGATCACCGAGCAGCGCCACCCGGGTCATCCCCTCGGGGTGCTGCGGCGACGGCGTCGTGACCACGCCGGCGACGATCCCCGCCTGGTTGGCGCCGCGCGGGCGGTCGACCGGCACGAGGCGCCCGTCCGCATCGAGCTCGTGCTCCTGGAACGTCCCGTTCGGTCCGGCGAGGAGCGGCACGAGCTCGTAGGGGTAGAGCATCCCCCGACGCCGCGCTTGGAGCACCTTGTGCGAGTACTCGTCGAGCGGCTGCATCGGCGAGATCGGGGGCGCCGCGAACCGGGTCGTCAAGCCGCGGCCGGGCTCGCTGGCGAGGCGCATCTCGACCTCCTCGATCCGTCCTGTGGACGGGTTCGGGAAGCGCGCCTCGACCACGATCTGCTCGATCCCGAGACCTTCGGTGAGCGGTGCGAGCCGCCGGCTGACCCGGGTGAGGTCGTCGACGGACAGCTCGACGACCGGCCACACGAAGAGGGCAATCCGGTTCAGATCGAGGCCCGATCGCGGGGCTCGTGCGGGTTCGGCGCGGCGGATGCCGTCCAGGCAGGCCTCGAGGACCTCCTCCACCTCGGGCAACGCGATCACCTGCCCGTCCGCGTCGACCACGGGCGTCAGGTCGCGCACCTCGGCGACGGCGACCAGCCGGACGTCGGCAGGGTTGGCGCGTGCGACGCACTCGAACAGGTAGACATCGGGCGCGGACGGCAACCGACCGATCTCGAAGTTGGCCAGCCTCCACATCTGCAGCCGCCGGGCGATCATCGGGTGCAGACCGCGGAACTTGACGTCCTCGGCGAACGCCTCGAGCTGGCCGGGTGTCGTCTCCGCCATCCAGTACGGGCGCGCCCCGCCCAGGTCGGCGCGGCGGAAGGTGAGGTGCTCGAACGTCACGTCCGGTTCGGTCCGGCAAGCGATGACCGCGAGTCGGGTGACCCGTGGCGACAACCGCGCGGCAGTGAGGTGTCCGCGGATGGTGCTCGACAGCGCGTCGGCGTCGCCGTCGTCGGACCCGACGATCACGTACATGTCGGCGACGACGGTCTCGTCGGGCGGCGCCTCGGCGGCCACCGCGTCCACGACCGCCAACGCGTCGTCCAGCTCGCCGAGCCGGGCCCGCACGACCACGACGTGGACCCGGCGGTCGCGGTGCACGTACTCCGCACGCACGATCTGCGCGCCGCGCACGACCTCGGCGCGCACGCGCTCCAGCTCGCGGATCTTGTAGAAGCGTCGAGTGAGCACCTCGAGCAATGGCGCCGGCGTCGGCGCATCGGCGAGGACGTTGCCTGCCGCGACGATCAGCAGCAGCGGCTCCGGGCAGGCAACGAGCGCCCGGACGCTCTCGTCGTGCTCGGGTCCGATGGCGACGTCCTGGAGCCGTTCGAGGTGGTGCTCCATCTCCCGATGGACCTCGAGCCGCGCCCGATCGAGGATGGGTTGGTCGAAGCGCTGGTGACGGACGCTGCGAGCCAGGTTGGCGATCGCGGGATGGCGGCGCCGCGTGGTCTCGATCACTCGGTCGAGCACCTCGCGCAGCTCGGGCAACCGATCCGCTCCAGCGCGATCGTCGGTGAGCTGGCGCTCGAGGATCGCGACGATGACGGGCACCTGCTCGGCGCGGTGCTGGTGGGACACGAAGATCCGCAGGAGCGCGGCCTCCAGGAGCTCGGTCGGATCCAGCTCGGTGATCCCGTAGTGGCTCAACGCGTCGAGCAGTCGCCCGCGGAACCGCTGCGGCAGACCCTCGTGCTCGATGTCGAGCGACCGCAGGTAGGTGTGGAAGTGCTCCCGTGGGCTGGTGGCCTCCGCCATCTCGCCCTCGTCGGACGTGATGTCACGGGTGAGCGCACTGAGGTGGACGAAGGCCATCAGGATGTCCACGTCGTCCCGATCCAGCTGCTGATCGTCGACGGTGCCCCCCACCCCGTGCAGGTGCGCTGCGGCCAGCTCCCGAGCGGTCACCGCGTCGACGTCGAATCCGAGGACGAGGCCGCGGACCAGGTCGAGCCGGAGCCGGCGGCGAGCATCCGGGTCGGCGCCGTCGAACGCCGGCGTGCTCCAGCGGCCGAAGTCGATCGTCGTCCCGGCAGGCGTGTCCGACGCGGCGGGATCGTCGTCCAACGGCTCGATGCGCACGAGCGGCGCGCCCGCGTCGACCTGCACGTTGCGCGCGACGAAGACGTCGCGAACACGGCCGGTGACCGGCGCGACGACGCTGATCTCCATCTTCATCGCCTCGACGACGACGACCGGCGTCCCCGCCTCGACGACATCGCCGACCGCGACGTGGACGGCCACGACCAGCGCGGCTGCGGTCGCGCGCACCACGCCGCCATCGTCGCGCGAGAAGCGGTGGGCGACGCCCTCGACCTCGATCAGGTGGTCGGAGCGCTGCGTCGACGAGACCACGTGGAAGTGCGTGCCATCGATCGACAGCCGGCTGTGGACCCGTCCGAGCCGATCGAGGGTCACCATCACGTCCTGCCCGTCGAGCACGAGCCGGTAGCGCGATGGTCCGCACCGACCGACCCAGACGCGCGATGCGATGCCGCGGCTGCGCAGCTCGATCTCGTGACCGACGTCCGTGCCCGCGCGCGGACGGCCGCGGCGCGCCCACTCGAAGAAGCGCGCCCGCTCGGTGTCGTCCATCGCGTCCGCGGCGTCGATGGCCGCGACCATCAGCGCGATGTCGGCGAAGCGCGTCGGGATGAACGCCTCCGTGGCCGTCAGCCGGTCCAGCCAACCGGTGTCGATGTCGCCGTTGCGCACCTCCGGGCGGTCGAGCAGATCGAGCAGGAACGCCTTGTTGGTCGTGCCGCCGTCGATGATGACGGTGGTCTCCGAGAGCGCCCGCCACAGCCGCGACCGTGCCTCGGCCCGGTCGCTGCCCCAGGCGATCACCTTGGCGATCATCGAGTCGTACTCCGGCGGGATCACATCGCCCTCGGTGACCCCGGTGTCGACGCGGATGCCGGGACCGACCGGGACGGAGAAGATGGAGATCGCACCGGGCGCGGGCGCGAACCCGCGCTGGGGATCCTCGGCGTTGAGGCGCGCCTCGATGGCGTGGCCGAACGACGGTGGCGCCTCGCCGCTCGGCCATGCGTCGACGAGGCGTCCGCCGGCGGCGACGTGCAGTTGGAGCTTGACCAGGTCCAGCCCCGTGGTCAGCTCGGTGATCGGGTGCTCGACCTGCAGACGCGTGTTCACCACGAGGAAGGCGAACGACTTCTCGTCGGGCTGGTAGAGGAACTCGACCGTGCCGGCGTTGACGTAACCCACCGCCTGGGTGAGGCGCACCGCGGCCGCACGTAGCTCCCGATCCTGTTCCGGGGTGAGCGCCGTCGAGTGTGATTCCTCGATCACCTTCTGGTTGCGGCGTTGCAGCGTGCAGTCGCGCACGCCGACGGCCCACACGGTGCCGTGGTGGTCGCCGATGATCTGCACCTCCACGTGACGCGCCCCCACGACCACGCGCTCCATGAACACCGTGGCGTCGCCGAACGCCTTCAGGCCTTCCGCCCGCGCGCTCTCGAACGCGGACGCCAGCTCGCCAGGACCGTTCACCTTGCGAATGCCCCGCCCTCCGCCGCCGGACGTCGCCTTGATCATCAGCGGATGACCGATCTCGCGGGCGTGACGCTCGGCGTCGGCCATCGTCGCGACGGGTCCCCCACTCCACGCCGACACCGGGACGCCGGCCGACTCGGCCAACAGCTTCGCCCCGATCTTGTCGCCGAGCCGACGCATCACATCGGCGCTGGGCCCGATGAACACGATGCCCAACCGCTCGCAGAGCTCGGCGAACTCGGGACGCTCGGCGACGAAGCCCCAGCCGACCCACGCCGCGTCGGCCCTCGACGAGACGAGCGCCCGTTCGAGCACGTCGAGATCGAGGTACGGGCTCGTCGTCGACGTCGGACCGTCCGGGTCGAGGCACACGGCCTCGTCGGCGGCACGCACGAACATCGCCCGCTGCTCGGCGCGTGTGTGCAACGCGATCGTGCACAGATCCCTGGACTGCTCGTGGCCGAGCTCCCGCGCGGCATGGATGAGGCGCATCGCTGCCTCACCTCGGTTGACCACCGCGATGCGCTGGAACTCCCTCACCTTCACCCCCCGGTGACCAGAGCCCTCCGACTCTGCGGCCGATCGTAGGCGCGTGCAGGCGATCGGGTGCCGGGTCGACGACGACGCGCACGGTCACGGGACGTGAGTCGTGTGTCGGGCCGGCATCCTCGTGCGGCGTGCTGGCTGTCGCGGCAGAGTGTGGGATGGACGTTTCCACCGAAGAGGCCGAGGTCGGCGCGTTGTCCGACACGTACGAGGCGGCGTTGCTGGCGAACGATCGTGACGTGCTCGGTCGGATGTTCCTGGGAGACGACCGCGTGCTGCGGTTCGGGATCGCCGACGTGGAGCGCGGGCACGAGGAGCTCAGGGCGTGGCGGGCGCGGTCGCCGGGCGTGCCGGCGACGCGCCGGGTCACGACTCGCGTCGTGATGGGTCTCGCGCCAGGTGTGGTGGCGGTCGACCTGACGTTCGTCAACGGCGACGAGCCGGGGTTCGGACGCCAGTCGCAGACGTGGGTGCGGACGGCGGACGGTTGGCGGATCGCCCGTGCGCACGTGTCGATGCAGGACGCACCGCCACCGGCAGCGTCACCCGCGTGAGGCACACTTCGATGTAACAGCCTGTATACAGCCCTGTACACATTGCGGAAACATTCGGCTCTTACGGTCGCCGAATGGGGTCGCGACGAGACACGCCGAAGGAGCTCGGCACGCGCCTCGGCACCACGGCGAGCACCGCGCGTGGCCGGACGTCGGGCGCTGCTGGGGGCGCCGCGGCCGCCGCGGGATCGCGCGGCGACCAGGCCTACCGGGTGCTCAAGACGAAGCTCCTGATGGGCGAGTTCGCGCTGAACACGCGACTCGGCGAGGAGAAGTTGGCGAGCATGGTCGGTGTCTCGCGCACGCCGGTTCGCGAAGCGCTGAAGCGGCTGGAGGCGGAGGGTCTCGTCGATGCCCACGGCGACGGCGGCTACCAGCCGATCGTGCCCGACGTGACCGTGATGCGCCACCTCTACGAGGTCCGCGCCGGCCTCGAGCTGCAGGCCTTGCAGCGTCCCGCACGGATGGGCACGCGCCACGATCCGGCGATCCTCGAGCCGCTACGCGACCAGTGGCGGACGCTCGCCGCCGGCCCGTCGCCCGCCCCCGACCCGAACTTCGTGCTGCTCGACGAGTCGTTCCACATCGCGCTCGCGGCGTCCGCCGGGAACGAGGTCGCGGTCGAACTGCTGCAGCAGGTCAACGAGCGGATCCGTCTCGTGCGCATGCACGACTTCCTGATCCAGGCCCGCATCGACGTCACGATCACCGAGCACCTCAACCTCGTCGAGCTCGTGCTCGCCGGCGACATCGTCAACGCCGAGGCCGCCTTCAGCCAGCACCTCGGCGACTCGATGGCCGTCGTCGAGGAACGCGTGAGCGGAGCCATCGTCCGGATGCTCACCACGGGAGGCCAGCAGGCATGACGACCGACATGACGACCCAGACCGCGACAGGCGCGGCGACCCGGGCGCCGGGGCCGAACGTGCCGCTGCTCGATGCCCGGGGGATCACGAAGCGCTTCGGCACGCTGAACGCCAACCAAGACGTCGACCTCGTGATCCAGCACGGCGAGGTGCACGCCGTGCTCGGCGAGAACGGGGCCGGCAAGTCCACGCTCATGAGCGTGCTCTCGGGGATGACGCAACCGGACGCCGGGCGCATCCGCGTGGGCGGGCAGGAC
>JAODBQ010000163.1 GCA_025464045.1 Ilumatobacteraceae bacterium | reverse complement strand
GCAGCACCGCTGCGTCCCGTGCCGCGCGCTGCTGCGCCGCGTCCGCCTCGCTCCGCGGACGTGCGCCGACGAACCCGGCGATGATCTCCTCCGCGGTCACCCGGTCCATCGGCAGCCCGTCCGCGGCCAGCTCGGCGCACAGCAGCTCCGCGGCCGACTCGGAGCGAGCGGTGGCCGGTGCCGCGGGGCGGTCGCTCAGCCCGGCCAGCGCGGTCTGCTGCAGCACGGCGAGCTCGAGCGCGAGCGCAGCCCACGTCGCCAGCCGCTCCACGTCCGCCGCCCAACCACCCGTGGCCCAGTCGGCGTCGAGCTGGCCATCGGGGCGTACCGGTGCGTGGTCGTCCGCCGCTGCGTCGATCGTGAGGGAGAACAGGTCGGGGGGCGCCGCCGTGGCCATGTCCTCGACGGGCAGGTCGTGGGCGCGTGCCCAGACCAACGCCGGCTCGGCGCGCCAACCACCGAACAGCAGCCGATGGACCGCGGCCAGGTCCCAGCACAGCTCGATCCGCAGCCCACCGGCGACGAGCTCGGCGGCGGTGCGGTTCGACCACTCGACCCAACGCGGACGGATCGCGTCCTCGATCGCGGCGACCGTGGCGACGGGGTCGGTGGTGGCGACGGCGTGGCGAGTCGAGGCGGTGGCGAGCCCGACGCCGACGTCCCCGGCGATCGCGACGGCGACGAGATCCCCGCGCACCACGCCGGCGTCGCGCAGCACCGCGACGATCCGCTCGGCCTCGACACCCACCTCCGCACGCTGCCACACCCACGCCCACGCGCGGCGCCCGGCTTCGAGATCCACCGCCACCGCTGCGGGAGCGCGTGCTGGGGGTGAGGGCAGCCGTCGGTAGCCTCGGGCTGGTGGCCGATGTCGGAAAGCGTCCGTTCTGGATGCACCAGATCGTGGAGTACATCCTCGGGGCCGCCCTCGCCGCGGTCGGGCTGCAGAGCCCGACGCCGCTGATGCCAGCACTGGCCGGGATCGCGGTGATCATGCACGCGGCGATCACGAAGGCGCCGTTCTCCGCGTTCCGGGTGATCGGGCGCAAGCTGCACCGCGTCGTCGACATCGGGGTCATCGCCTTCGAGGTGCTCGCCGCGGTCCAGCCGTTCGTCGACGTCGAGAGCGCGACCCGCGGGATCATGATCGCGATCGCGATCGTGCACCTGTTCGTGTGGTGGCAGACGAGCTACAAGGAGCGGGTCAAGCAGCCGAAGGCGGAGCGTGTGACGCTCGACGCCACCGGCCGCAGCGGCGACATCGGTCGCACTGCCGGCCGCCTCGTCGGCAGCGGCGTGAACATCGCCCGCAAGGCGAGAGCGAAGCGCGACAACCGCTGAGCACGTCGTCGTCCGGCACGGCCGATCACCCCGAGCGCCCCGAAGGCCTGGTCCGGGAGACGGCTCGGTAGCCTCCACGGCATGTCGTTCGAGGCCCCGGCTCCCGATCTCAACAAGCTGCTCACCGCGTGGGAAGCATGGGAACGAGGCGAGGAGATGCCCGGCAAGGTGCTCGCCAACATGAAGACCGCCGGCTTCGCCTCCATCCTGCAGCAGCTGATCGACAGCGGCTGGAGCCCCGCTTCGTCGTGAGGCGTGCCGGCGGCCAGCAGCACATCCCGCGGCCCACCCACTGGCGACCCGGGAGCCCGGCGCCCTGGCAGGGCGTCACCCAGCCGCTCACCGCTGCATCCGTGGCCGAGGCCCTCACCGCGCTGGACCGCCAGCACGACGCCGTCCCGACCTTCCCGGGCGCAAAGCTGTCCGCGGTCCTGATCGTGCTGCGCGACGGCTCCGACGGCGCCGAGGTGCTGCTCACCCGGCGGTCGATGAACCTGCGCAACCATCGCGGCGAGATCAGCTTCCCCGGCGGGCGCGTCGATCCCGGCGAGACGCCGGAGGACGCCGCCCGCCGCGAGGCGTTCGAAGAGGTCGCGATGCCGCTCGACGCGGTCGAGATCGTCGGCCACCTCGAGCCCATCTCGACGGTCGTCAGCAGGAGCTACATCGTCCCCGTCGTCGGCGTGCTGCGCGGCGCACCGGTGCTCGTGCCCGCGGCAGCCGAGGTGGACCGGATCTTCTGGGTGTCGCTCGCCGAGCTCGTCCGCGACGACACGTACCGCGAGGAGTCGTGGGGCACCACGCCGCTCGATCGCTCGATCTACTTCTTCGAGCTCGACGACGAGACGGTGTGGGGTGCCACCGCCCGGCTGCTGCACCAGCTCCTCGTCGTCGCCCACCGGCTCGACGTCGCCTGAGCTCAGCCTGCGACGAGTGCCTGGAGCAGCTCCCAGCCGCCGCGCACGTGGCGCTCCTCCGTCGTCCGCCCACCGATCGAGAACCGCAGGGCGACTCGCCCGTCGAGGACGGTGCGGGTGAACAGGGCCTCGCCCGAGGCGTTGGCCCGCTCGATCAGCGCATCCGTGGCGAGATCACCCGCCGCCGGATCGTCGGCGCGCAGCCGCAGGCAGAGCAGGTTGAGCGGCGCCGGTGCGACGATCTCGAACCGCGGATCGGCGCGCACCCAGGTCGCGAGTTGCGCGGTGAGGGCCACGTGGCGGCGGATCATCTCCTGGGGCACCGCCACCCCCTCGGCGCGCAGCATGAACCACAGCTTCAGCGAACGGAACCGGCGCCCGAGCGGCAGCTGCCAATCGCGGTAGTCGACGACGGCACCCGACGCCGCCGCTGCGGACCGCAGGTACTCGGGCAGGATGCTCAACGCGCCGAGCAGCGCGTTGCGGTCCGCGGTGTAGAACAGGTCGCAGTCGAAGTTGACGCCCATCCACTTGTGCGGGTTGGTGCAGTAGCTGTCGGCGAGCTCGAGGCCGTCGTTGATCCAGCGCTGCTCGGGCACGAGCGCACCGATGCCGCTCATCGCCGCATCGACGTGCAGCCACAGGCCCTCGCGTCGGGCGATGACGCCGATCTCCGTGGTCGGGTCGAACGCCATCGAGCTCGTCGTGCCGCGCGTCGCACACACCCAGAACGGCCTCGAGCCTGCGGCCCGATCGGCGGCGACCAGCTCCGCGAGGTGGTCGGGGCGCATCGCGAACGCGGTGTCGTGCGCGACGATGCGCGTCTGCGATGTGCCGATGCCGGCGATCCGCAATCCCTTCTCGATGCTGGAGTGCGCCTGTGATGTTGCATATGCAACGAGCTGCGATGTGTCGCCATCGGTGTTCACGGCGCCGCCGGTGATCCGCCACCGTGCGGCGAGGATCGACGCCAGCGTCGCCTCGCTGGCCGACCCGTGGATCACCCCGCCGCCCGTCGCGCTCGTGCTGCGGAACGCCTCGGGCAACCCGAGGAGCTCCTGCATCCAGTCCATCATCAGCGTCTCGACCTCGGTGCAGGCCGGACTGGTGACCCAGCTCATCCCCTGGATGCCGAGGCCGGCGTTGGCCAGCTCGGCAAGGATCGACGGGTAGCTGACGTTGCTCGGGAAGTAGGCGAAGAAGCTCGGGTGCTGCCACTGGGTGAGCGCGGGGACCACGATCCGCTCGAAGTCGGCGATGACGGCGTCGAACGGCTCCGGTGCCGCGGGCGGGTGCTCGGGCAGCTGGGCGCGCACGTCGCCGGGCCGCACGGTGGACGCGACGGGCAGCTGCTCGACGTGCTCGAGGTACTCCGTGATCCAGTCGATGAGCTGGTAGCCGTGCTTGCGGAACTCGTCGGGAGTCACTGCTGCACCGTACCGCCGACGATGCGCGCGCTGGCCGACCCGCTCGCCGCGGCCGGGTTCGAGGTGATCGTGCCCGACCTGCGCGTCGACGTCCGCGGTGAGGTCCGCCTCACACCTCGCATGCGGTCGGGCGGTCTGCCCCAACAGGCAGCGGGGCCCCGGCGAGTCCCCCGCCGAGCGAGATAACATCGCTCGCGGCCGTCGGCCCGGGAGGGTCGATCGCCACGTGGGTCTACGAACCTGGGGCGGTCGAGGATGACAACTGCTGACGACGATCTCGAGGGACGCATCGCTGTCATCGGGATGTCCGGGCGCTTCCCCGGAGCGCGCAACCTGGACGAGTTCTGGTCGAACCTGCGCGGCGGGGTGGAGTCGATCCGGACGTACTCCGAAGACGAGCTGCTCGCCGCCGGTGAGCTGCTCGACAACGTGCGCGATCCCGCGTACGTCCGTGCCGCCGCACCCCTCGCCGACATCGACATGTTCGACGCTGCGTTCTTCGGGATGAGCCCGCGCGACGCAGCGGTCTTCGATCCCCAGCACCGCCTGTTCCTCGAGTGCGCGTGGGAGGCGTTCGAGCACGCCGGGTACGTCGGCGAGCGCATCGAGGGCTCGGTCGGGGTGTTCGCCTCGTGCGGGCTCAGCGAGTACATGTTCAAGAACGTCCTCGCCAACCAGCACCTGGCGACGACCGTCGGCGAGTGGCTCATCCGTCACACCGGCAACGACACCAACTTCCTGGCCACGCGGGTCTCCTACGAGCTCGACCTCCAGGGGCCGAGCATGAACGTGCAGACCGCGTGCAGCTCGACGCTGGTGACCCTGCACCTCGCGGTGCAGAGCCTCCTCAGCGGAGAGTGCGACCTCGCGTTGGCGGGCGGCGCCGTCGTCGCACCGGTGCAGGATCGTGGCTACTTCTACAAGGAGGGCGAGATCCTCTCGCCGGACGGTCACTGCCGCGCCTTCGACGCGAAGTCCGCCGGCACGATCATCTCCAGTGCATGCGGGTGCGTGCTGCTCAAGCCGTTGGCCAACGCGCTGGAGGACGGCGACAACGTGCTCGCGGTGATCCGTGGCTCGGCGATCAACAACGACGGCCGGGACAAGGTCGGCTACCTCGCCCCGAGCGTCGGCGGACAGGCGCGGGTGGTCGCGGAGGCGCTCGCGGTGTCCGGCGTCGACGCCCGCGACGTGTCCTACGTGGAGGCACACGGCACGGGCACGCTGATCGGCGACCCGATCGAGATCGCCGGGCTCACCCAGGCCTACCGGTTGAGCACCGACGACACGCAGTACTGCGCGATCGGATCGTTGAAGTCCAACATCGGCCACACCGGCGAGGCATCGGGCGTCGGCGCGCTGATCAAGACCGTGCTCTCGTTGCAGCACGCCGAGCTGCCGCCGAGCCTGCACTACGAGGAGCCGAACCCACAGGCCGACTTCCCGAACAGCCCGTTCTTCGTCAATGCCGAGCTGCGGCCGTGGACCGTGGCTCGCGGCGCGACGCGGATCGCCGGGATCACCGGGCTCGGCGCCGGTGGCACGAACGCGCACGTGCTCGTCGAGGAGGCGCCGGCGCCCGAGCCGTCCGGCCCCGCGCGGCGCACGCAGCTGATCACCGTGTCGGCACGCACGGAGGAGGGTGCGCACCGCGCCGCCGCCGATCTCGCCGCCCACCTGCGTGCTCACCCCGACGTGTCGCTAGCGGACGTCGCCTTCACCCGGCTGGCCGGCCGCAAGGCGTTCGCCGCCCGTCGTACGGTCGTCGCCGCGTCGGTCGCCGACGCGGCCGCAGCGCTCGACGCGCTCACCATCCGGCCGCCCAGCACCCAGCACAAGGGCGACCCGCCCTCGGTCGTGTTCATGATGCCGGGCGGGGGCGCGCAGTACGCGGGCATGGGCAAGGGCCTGTACGACGACGAGCCGGTGTACCGCGCCGCGGTGGACGAGTGCCGCAGGGTGCTGCGCTCCCGCACCGGTCTCGACCTGCGCACCGCGCTGTTCGCGCCGGGCGACCAGGAGGAGGCCGGCCGGCGGCTGGCGCGCCCATCCGTGGCACTCCCGGCGCTGTTCGCCACCGAGTACGCGATGGCCAAGCTGCTGGAATCGTGGGGCATCACGCCCGCCGCGATGATCGGCCACAGCGCCGGCGAATACGCCGCCGCGTGCCTCGCCGGCGTGATCTCGATGGAGGACGGGCTGTCGCTCGTCGCCCTGCGCGGCACCCTGTTCGAGACGCTCCCGGAGGGGGCGATGCTCAGCGTGCCGCTGCCGGAGGCGGAGACGCGGGAGCTGATGCTGGACGGCCTGAGCATCGCCGCCGTCAACGCTGCCGAGCTGTGCGTGGTGTCCGGCCCCGTCGCGCTGATCAGCGAGATGGAAGCACTGCTCGCGGGGCGCGACGTGGACACGGCCCGCATCCACATCGACGTCGCCGCGCATTCCTCGATGCTCGATCCGATCCTGGCCGAATTCGAGGCGTTCTGCCGCACGGTCAGGTTCGCGGCACCGACGATCCCGTACGTCTCCAACCTCACGGGCACCTGGATCACGGCTGCAGACGTGCAGGACCCCACCTACTGGGTGCGTCACCTGCGCAACGCCGTCCGGTTCAGCAACGGCATCGACACGATCCTCGAGGACCCGCACCGCGTGCTGCTCGAGATCGGTCCCGGTCGCACCCTGTCGAACCTTGCCCGCGAATCGCAGGCCACCCCGATGGCGATCGCCCCCACGTTGCGCCACCCCAAGGAAGCCTCGTCGGACGTCGCCGTCGCGCTCACCGCCGTCGGTCGGGCGTGGGAGGCGGGGGTCGTGCTCGACGCGGCAGATCTGTTCGCCGGCGAGCGGCGCCGCCGCGTCGCGCTGCCGACGTATCCGTTCGATCGCCAGCGCTACTGGGTCGAGCCGGATGCGGTCGACACCGCCAAGCCGGTGGTCTCGGGCGTGCTGCGCAAGCGCCACGACATCGCCGACTGGTTCTACGCGCCGTCGTGGCGGCGATCGGTGTCCGGCCGGGTGGCTGCGGACCGCCCGTCGTCGGCGACGTGGATGGTCGTCTCGGACGGCGCATCGCTGGCCGACGCGCTGATCAGCCGCGTCCGCACCTCCTCACGCGACCGCGTGGTCGAGGTGCGCTTCGGCGACCGCTTCCGCCGCCTGTCGGCCGCCCGCTACGAGATCCATCCGGCGCGCAGCGCTGACTGGCTCGACTTGATGGACGCGCTGCGCGACGACAACTCGATGCCCGACCGGATCGTGCACATGACCGGTCTCGGACCGTCCCGCGGCCGGAGGCGCCTCGGCACCACGAACGACGAGGTGCTCGCCTACGAGGGCACCGTCGAGCGCGACCAGGCGAGCGTGCTGTTCCTCGCACAGGCCCTGTCCGGCCAGGCGAACCCGCTGCGCATGGCGCTCGTCACCAGCGGCGTTCACGCAGTCGGCGGTGAGACCGAGCTGCGTCCGGAGCGCGCCCTGCTCCACGGTGCGCTGCGCGTGATCCCGCGCGAGCTCGGGCAGGTCGACGCAGTCGCCATCGACGTCGACGTGCCGGCGCACGCGTCGCCGGCCGAGCGAACGCTCGTCGATCGCCTCGTGCGCGAGATGGACGCCGAGTGGTCCGCCGACGTCGTCGCCTTCCGGCGCGGGGAGCGGTGGGTGCGCACGTTCGAGTCGCTGCGGCTGCCCCCCGCCACGACGACGCCGTGGACGTCCGGCGGCGTGTACCTGATCACCGGTGGTCTCGGCGGGATCGGCCTCGCCGTTGCCGAGCACATCGCCAAGACCTGTCACCGCCCGACGCTCGTGCTCCTCGGACGCAGCACGATGCCGCCGGAGCAGCAGTGGGACGAGCTCCTCGACCGGCGCACCACCGACGAGCGCACCCGCCACAAGATCGCTTCCGTCCAGCACATCCGCTCGCTCGGCGCGGAGGTGGTCGTGGTCAGCGCTGACGTCGCCGACCTGGAGGCGATGAAGGTCGTCGCCGAACGGCTGCGCGCCGACCACGGCCGGATCACCGGCGTGATCCACTCCGCCGGCATCCTGCGCGACGCGCTCATCGCGCTGCGCACACCCACGCCGTCTTCTCCGGTGGTCGACGCCAAGGCGAAGGGCGCGCTCGTGCTGGAGCGGGTGCTGGCCAAGGATCCGCCGGACGTGTTCATCATCTTCTCGTCCGTCAGCTCGATCATCGGGTTGCCCGGTCAGATCGACTACACCGCCGCCAACGCGTTCCTCGACGCGTTCGCGATCAGGACCAACCTCGCCGGACGGACGAGGGCGCTGGTCGTGAACTGGAACGCGTGGCAGGAGGTCGGCATGGCGGTCGACGCGGCGCGCTCGGAGCTCGACAAGGCGCCGATCGTGTCCGCGGCGGCTGCCGACGTGTCCAGCGACCTGTTCGACGATGCGGTCGTCGACGAGAACGACGTCGCGCTGTTCTCCACCGGCTTCAGTCGCAAGCGCCACTGGCTGCTCGCCGAGCACGTCGTGCACGGCGGCGACGCCCTCATCCCCGGCACCGGCTTCCTCGAGCTGATCCGCGCCGCGGTCACCGCCGGCCAGCCGGCGCGGGCTGTGGAGCTGCGCGACGTCTTCTTCCTCGCGCCGTTCGTCGTCGGCGCCAACGACCTGCGCACGTTGCGGCTCAAGCTCGATCGTGCCGCGTCGAGCGTGATCGTGTTCAGCGACGTCGAGACCTCGCCGAACGTCACTGCCACTGCCGCGGTCGTCGAACCGGGGCCGCCGCCGCGGCGCGACCTCGCTGAGATCGTCGGCCGGTGCACCGAGCGGATCGACCGGTTCGACGGCTTCTCCGACCAGCCGTTCATGGACTTCGGGCCGCGGTGGGGGAGCCTGCGCTCGGTCGCCTACGGGGCGGGCGAGGCCGTCGTCACCACGTCGATGCCGGCGGAGCACGTCGGCGAGCTGGCCAGCATGTGGCTGCATCCGGCCCTGCTGGACGTCGCCACAGGCAGCGCCCAGGCGCTGATCCCCGGCTTCTCCGAGTCGCAGACGTTCTTCGTCCCGTTCTCCTACGGCCGGGTCGTCGTCCGCGGCCCGCTCCCGGCGGAAGCCGTCAGCCACGTCCGGCTGCGGCCCGGCTCGGCGCAGGACCTGGCCGTGTTCGACATCACCATCTTCGACACGGCCGGCAACGAGGTCGTCGACATCGACGCGTTCACGATGCGGCGCGTCGGCGCCGGCGCGGCGTTGACGGCGATGCGATCCGGCGACACCGGCGTCGACGAGCCGGCCGGCGTGGAGATGCCGATCGAGGCGGCGATGCGCGAAGGGATCCTGCCCGCCGAGGGCGTGGAAGCCCTCGATCGGATCCTCGACGCCGGTCTCGCCGCGCAGGTGGTCGCCTCCTCCGTCGATCTCCACCGCTGGATCGACAAGGTCGACGCCGAGGCGAGCGGTGCGGACGACGGCGACGGCGACGGCGATTCGGGCGGCGCGCAGTACGAGCGGCCGCACATCAGCTCCGCCTACACCGCGCCGGCGACGCCGATCGAGCGGGAGCTGGCATCGCTGTGGCGGGAGCTCCTCGGCGTGGCCCGCGTCGGTCGCGACGACGACTTCTTCGAGCTCGGCGGACAGTCGCTGATCGCCGTGCGGCTGTTCACCCGGATGCGCAAGAAGTACGCCGTCGACCTGCCGCTGTCGACGCTGTTCGAAGCGCCGACGATCGCCCAGTGCGCGTCGATCGTCGCCGGCAAGCTCGGCATCACCGAGGACGTCGCCAGCGGGGACGTCGCCGGCGAGGACCTGGTCGAAGCGAGCGGCGCGGCGACCGGCGAGGGGAGCGGCGCGGACACGACCACGCCGATCGTCGTGCGCCCGGTCGTCGACCATGCCCCGGCACCGTTCCGGTCGCTCGTCACGATCCAGCGCGGTGGCGAGCTGACGCCGTTCTTCTGCGTGCACGGCTCCGGCGGCAACGTCCTCAACTTCCGTGACCTGTCGCAGGCCATGGGTCGCAGCCAGCCGTTCTATGGCCTGCAGGCGCGCGGCATCGACGGCGCCCACGCGCCACACACGTCGATCGGCGAGATGGCGGCCGCGTACCTCGAGGAGGTCCGCGTCGTCCAACCGCACGGGCCGTACATGCTCGGCGGCTACTCCGGCGGCGGGCTGATCGCCTACGAGATGGCACAGGAGCTCACTGCCGCCGGTGAGCAAGTCGCCCTGGTCCTGCTCCTCGACACGTTCCCGCCGGTGATCCCCCAGCGCGACGTGACGATGCGGATGCGTCTCAGCAGGGTCCGCGACGAGGGCTTCAAGTACCTCAAGAACATCGTCGTGCGTCGGGTCGAGCTGCGCCAGCACAATCGCGACATGGCGCGCATCCGCCACGTCGTCTCGCGCGGCGAGGTGGTGCCCAGCGAGCTGCGCGAGCTCTACGTCGAGACGGCGTTCCTCGACGCCGTCAAGCAGTACGAGCTGCGCCCGTGGAAGGGTCGCGTCGTGCTGCTGCGCGCCGAGGAGCTGAACTTCGTCTTCCGCACGATCGGTCCGTCCTACGGCTGGGACAAGGTCGTGATCGGCGACGGCTTCGAGCTGATCCAGGTGCCGGGTGACCACGACAGCCTCGTGCTCGAGCCGAACGCATCGACGCTCGTTCGCCGGCTGCGCGACACCCTCAACGACAGCCAGGAACCGCCGGTCGCGCCCGTCGAGATCCCCGTCCTCGTCGCCGGCGCCTGACCCGGGCGCCGCGCCACCCGGCCGTTCGGTCGGTCGTGGTCTGGTCGTGGTCGGAGTCGTTCGGCGGTGGTCGGAGTCGCTCGGCAGGGCTCGAGTCGTTCGGTCGGGAGAACCGTGCCCAGCGACTCGGGCCCGCTCCAGCGACTCGGAGCACGGGCCAGCGACTCGGAGCACGGGCGAACGACTCGGACGCTGGGACGACCTGGACGGCTCCGCCGTTCGTTCGCCCACGGAGCGGGGCGGGGTCACCGGGCGACCTCTCGGGTTGTCGACGGGCGGACAGCGACCCTGACCCTGACCCGGACCGACGTCGCGACGTCGAACCCGGGCGGTCAGAAGGTGTGCTCGGGAACCCTGTCTTCGCGATCGCGGGCGCGGATGCCGACGGCGATGCGCCATCCGATGAGCCCCATCCCGCCCATCAGCGCGGCGAAGGTGAGGTAGAGGCGCAGGTCGCTCTTCTTCTCGCTCCCGCAGTTGGGTAGTTCGAGGGTCCCGACGCAGTCCGAGAGGTTCTGGCCGGTGGGGATGAAGTCGTTGTTCGTGACCGGCGGCGCCGTGGCGGGTGTGGTCGGCACGGCGCTGCCCGACGAGCAGCCGACGACGAGGAGGCTCAACGCCATCGCGGCGACCACGACGGCGAGGGCCCGAGGGATGCGCAGCACGCTCCCACTGTCGCACGGATGGCATGGATGTTGACAGTCACCTCGGCAGCGACCGAAAGGATGCCGTCACGGACCACGAGCCCCTACCATCGAACGAATGGTGCAGCGTGCCGACACGGTCCTGGTGGTCGACTTCGGCGCGCAGTACGCGCAGCTGATCGCGCGTCGGGTCCGCGAGCTCAACGTCTACTCGGAGATCGTCGCGCACCGGATCACCGCGGCCGAGCTCGCCGAGGATCCGCCTGCCGCGCTGATCCTCTCGGGCGGCCCGAAGAGCGTCCACGTCGAGGGTGCGCCCAGCCTCGATCCGGCGATCTACGACCTCGGCGTGCCGATCCTCGGCATCTGCTACGGGACCCAGCTGATCGCCCAGCAGCTCGGCGGCACCGTCGGGCGGGGCATGCGCGGCGAGTACGGCCGGGCGCAGCTGACGATCACCGACCCGAGCTCGACCCTGCTCCACGACCTGGCGATCGAGCAGGACGTGTGGATGAGCCACTTCGACGCCGTCACCGAGGTGCCCGAAGGGTTCGTGCCGACGGCGGCCACTGCCGATGCGCCCGTCGCTGCGCTCGAGGATCCGCGACGCCGGATCTGGGGCGTGCAGTTCCACCCCGAGGTCGTCCACACTCCGAGCGGCCAGGAGATCCTGCGCCGCTTCGTGATCGACCTCGCCGGCTGCGCCCCCACGTGGACGATGGGCTCGATCATCGAGCGGGAGATCGACGCCGTGCGCGCCCAGGTCGGGCCGAGCAGGGTGATCTGCGCGCTCAGCGGCGGGGTCGACTCGGCCGTCGCTGCCGCGCTCGTCCACCGCGCCATCGGGCCGCAGCTCACCTGCGTGTACGTCGACACCGGGCTGATGCGCCTCGACGAGAGCGAGCAGGTCGTCGAGACGTTCCGCCGCAACCTCGGTCTGGAGCTGATCCACGTCGATGCCGGTGATCGCTACTTCGAGCGTCTCGCCGGGGTCGTCGACCCGGAGCTGAAGCGCAAGGCCATCGGCGAGCTGTTCGTGCGGATCTTCGAGGAGAACGTCGGCGGGCTCACCGACGCCGAGTTCCTGGTCCAGGGCACGCTCTACCCGGACGTCATCGAGAGCGGCGGCAGCGACGGCACCGCGGCCGTGATCAAGAGCCACCACAACGTCGGCGGGCTGCCCGACGACATGACCCTGAAGCTGGTGGAACCGCTGCGCAACCTGTTCAAGGACGAGGTCCGCCGGCTCGGCGCGGAGCTCGGCCTGCCGGACGAGATCGTCTGGCGCCAACCCTTCCCCGGACCGGGCCTCGGAGTGCGGATCATCGGCGAGGTGACGCCCGAACGTGTCGCGATCCTGCAACATGCCGATGCGATCGTTCGCCAGGAGATCGCGCGAGCGGGTCTCGAGCGCGAGCTCTGGCAGGCGTTCGCGGTCCTCGCCGACATCCGCTCCGTCGGCGTCATGGGGGACGAGCGCACCTACGCCCATCCGATCATCATCAGGGCTGTGACCAGCGACGACGCGATGACCGCGGACTGGGCGAGGTTGCCGTACGACCTCCTGGAGACGATGTCGAGCCGGATCATCAACGAGGTCGCGGGCGTCAACCGGGTGGCCTACGACATCACCTCGAAGCCGCCCGGGACGATCGAGTGGGAGTAACCCGCCGTCCTGCTTCTCGCAACACATTCGTAACGTTGTAGAGTCAGCGCCCGCATGTCAGAACCCGGTCACGTCCCAATCCGCCGCTCCTGGCTGCACTCCATCGTCGCCTCGCTGGCGCTGACGTTCCTGGTCGGCGGTGTCGTGGTCGGTACCGCGGCCGCCTACGATGTGGGCAGTCAGCAGCAGTAGGTCAACCAGATCGCGGACCAGTTGGATGCGATCCAGAACAAGATCGCCCAGCTCGACGACGAGTACAACGCCGCCCAGGACCGCAAGGATCAGCTGGACAAGGACATCGTCGCCTCGCAGGCGCTCGTGGACGCGCAGCAGACGCAGCTCGACCAGCTGCAGAGCACGCTCGGCCAGATCGCGGTGGACAAGTACACCTCCGGTTCCAACACCGCCCTCAGCCCGGTGTTCTCGGACGCCGCCGCCTACAGCGACGCGCAGCAGCGCGACGAGCTCAACCGGCTGTCCATCGACAGCGGCGCCGGCGACGTCGACGAGGCCGCCGCGCTGGCGACGCAACTGGCCAAGGACAAGGCGACGCTGGACAACCAGCAGCAGCAGGCCGCGGCGGTCGTCACCACACTGCAGACCAAGACCGACCAGGCGACCAAGCTCGAGGCGCAGTACCAGGACCAGTACGCCGCGGCGAAGACCGAGCTCGGCGATCTGATCCAGCAGGAGCAGGACCGGCGCGCCGCAGCTGCCGTCGCCAAGGCCGAGCAGATCGCGGCCCAGCAGGCCGCCGCAGCGAAGGCCAAGGCCGATGCGGCCGACGCGGCGGCGGCGG
>JAODBQ010000144.1 GCA_025464045.1 Ilumatobacteraceae bacterium | reverse complement strand
AGCGTCCGGGAGCGCGGAGGTCGCGGCGTTCTGCACATCGGCGGACACGCTGGCGGCCAAGCTCAAGGCGGGCATGAGCGACCCGTCGAAGCTCGCCGACCTCACCAAGGAAGCGACGGACTTCGTCACCAAGGCAGCTGCGCTCAGCGGCACCAACCCGTCCGACAGCGCCGCCATCCAGGCCTGCGCGATGAAGGTGACCAAGGCCGTCACGCCGGGCTGATCCGAGCCCGTCCCGACCGCGTACGGCGGGCCGACAACGGCGTCGGCCCGCCGTCAGCGCGTCTCGGGGTCGATGCCGGTGAGCGCGGCCTCGGCGCCGGCGTCGACGAACTCCCTCCAGACCCGCTTGGGCACCACCATCCGCCAGGCGTCGACGACGATCTCCACCATCTCCGGGCGGTCGAGCCGCTCGAGCCGCACGACCGCCCAGTGGTAGCGCATGTCGGACGCGGACGGCAACAGGAACGTGTCGGGGTCGGACGCGACGAGCGCCTCGCGCTCCTCCTTGGGGAACGCGAAGCCCATCGTCGTCTCGTCCCGCGAGAACGCGAGCCACACGATCCGCCCGACCCTGAACTTGACCCGGTCCCGGACCAGCGCCTCGTCGCTGCGCGGCAGGGCGAGGGCAAGCGGTCTGACGTCGTCGATCGTCACCATCCCGGGTCATCATGCCTCGCCCGGGGAACCGACGCCGACGGTGACGTCGCGGTCCTGTCGGCGTCAGCGACGTCACACCCTCACGGGCACCTGTTCCGGTGCGTGCGGCGCGTCGTGCTGTCCCGGTGGCAGCGGTGCCGGCCTCGCAGCCCGTCCCGGCGTGGCCGGTGGGCGCGCCTCGGTGCGTGGGCGGGTGACAGCAACGATCCGCTGCAAGGTGAGGGCCCCGACGAGGATGCTCGTGGCGATCATCGTCGCTTGCAGCCAGGCGCCGGTGCCGTCCGTGCCGGCGAGCAGCCCGTGGACCGTGCTGAACGCGAACACGGGGAAGGCGAGACCATGGGTGACCCGCCACACCCGCTGGGACAGCCGCTTGCGAGCCAGCGAGGTGAGCTCGACCGCGAGCAGGAGGTACATCGCCACCACGCCCCACGCCACGGCGCTGGGTCGGTAGGTGGACGTGAGCGGGACGAGGATCTCCGAAGGCCCGAAGTGCACGTAGCTGTCCGAGACGAGGCCGAGCACGTGGATCGCGACGAACACCACCGACAATCCGCCGAGGTAGCGGTGCATGTCGAGCATCCAGTTCGGTCGCACCCGCCCCTTCGTCGCCTTCGTCGAGATGGCGAGGCCCCACAGGACGCTCGCGGCCAGGAGCGCCCAGGCGACGATGCCGCCGGCACGCGCCGTGTACCACCAGATCTGGCTGCTCATCGGGGGACCACCTCGCGCGTTCGGGCGCCGTGCTCGCGGTCGTGCTCGCGGTCGTCGTCGCTCGTGCGCGTGAACGCATCGAACCCCGCCGTCGTGTGGCGCGTGCCGTCGTTGCCGACGGCGATCGCCTGGCAGGTCCCGTCGAGCAGGTCGAAGACCCGGTCGACGCCGCGCAGCAGGCATGCCGTGGCCAGCACCTCGGCCATCCACGCCTCGCCGGCGATCACGGCGACGAGCGCGACGTCGGTGGCGGTCGGCAGTCCGGTCTCGGGATCGATGACGTGGTTCGCCGCTCGGCCGTCGAGGTCCCATCGACGCAGCAGCGTCGTCGACGTGGCAATGGCTCCGGAGGACAGTCCGACGAGGGCCAGTGGTTCGGGTTCGCCGGGATGGTCGATCGCGACCGTCCAGGCTCGACCCGACGGGCCGCTGCCGGCGATGCGGAGATCGCCGCCGAGGTTGACGCAGGCACCGTCGACTCCGGCGTCGAGCAGCTGCGTGACGACCAGGTCGGCCGCCAAGCCCTTGCCGATCCCCCCGGGATCGAAGCCGGTCCCGATCGGCAGGGTCGCCGACCAGCCGTCGTCGTCGAGCTCGATGACGATGTCGGTGCAACCGAGGTCGAGCTCGCTGGCACCACGGCGCGGGTCCGCGGCGACCTCGGTGAAGGTGCGGTCGTAGCCGGCCCGCACCATCGACCCGAGGACGGTCGGGTCGAAGGAGCTGCCGGTCAGCCACCACGCTTCCACGGAACGCTGCAGGAGCAGCGCGGTGTCGGGGGAGACGGGGACCGCGCTGCCCGCACGCCGGTTCAGCTCGCTGATCTCGCTGCTTGGGAGGAACCGGCTCCAGCGCGACTCCAGCTGGAGGATGCGGGCGATGGCCGAGGGCGCGGCGTCGGCCGGTCCGCCGACGACCACGACGTGGCAATCGGTGCCCATCGCCCGGAAGTGGTGGTCGGTGTGTCGTTCAGCTTCCATGGCTGCTGGTGTCCGCCTTGCTCGAGGCTCTCGCCGCGGCAGCGGTCGTGGCAGTGGTGGTTGCGGCTGACGTGCTGTGGGGAGCCGTGGTCGTCGGCGTGGTCATCGCGGTCGCGCCCGTCGTTGCAGCCGCGGCGGTGGACGTGTCGGCGGCCGCGGAGACGGCCATCGTGCCGGCCAGCGCACCGAAGGCGGCGATGCTGGCGACACCGGCCATCCGCCGGGCCCGCCGCGCGGGATGGGGTCGGCGCTTCCGAGTCGGCTGGGGGCTGAGCGGTTCCATGTCTCGATCATCGACACCGTGCCTGGGAAGAACCTCAGAACGAGGTGAGCGTTGCACCGGAACGTCGGATCGGCCGGCCCGGTCCTCACGAGCCGGAACTGGTCATCGTGCGACCGAGCGTTGCCTGGTCAGCTGATGAACGGTCCATCGCGACCTGCGCTCACCGGGCACGTCACTCGAAGATCGCCTGCATCTTGACGACCGTGTTCCAGTTGCGGCTCGTGATCGGGACGCCCAGGCGGAGCTTGAGCTTGCTGCGTCCGGCGCCGTTCGGGTACCAGATGAACACGTCCCTGCCGTCGACCGTGAAGCGGTCGGGGACGGCATGATCGGGATCGAGCGCGGCGACGGCCGCCGCCGTCGGTGCGGCGTTGGCGAAGCCGACGTGGACCTTTGTGCCGTCGGGCTCGGCGGCGAGGTACGGGTTGCGGTCGGTGAGCGCGACGAGCTCGGCGGCCGTGCGGATCGCGACGTCGCCGCGGAAGCCGAACCGGTCCTCGAACGCGGCGTTGGACGCCGTGATCAGCTTGGCCTCGCTGTGTGCGCAGCGGAACGCGACGTTGCCGCTCTGCAGCACCGTGCGCACGTCGGTGCAACCGATCGCCTCGAACACCGCGCGCAGGTCGGCCATCGGCACCCTGTTGTTCCCGCCGACGTTGATCGCCCGGATGAACGCGACGTACTGGTGGCCGGCCGACATCCACCCGATCCTGCCACGGCACCGCAACCGGCGGCTACGTTCAGCGCTCATGGGATTCGACCCGAAGAACGACTGGCTGGATCCGGCGATCGGCGCGTACATCGCGGCGCACACCGCACAGCCCGACGAGGTGCAACGGGCGTTGATCGCCGAGACGACCGAACGCACCGGACGAGCCGCGGGGATGCAGATCGCCGCGGATCAGGGCGTGGTGCTGTCGCTGTTCGTCGGCATCACCGGGGCGCGCAACGTCGTCGAGGTGGGCACGTTCACGGGCTACTCCGCGTTGTGCATGGCCCGGGCACTGCCTCCTGGCGGGCGGCTGCTGTGCTGCGATGTCAGCGAGGAGTGGACCTCGATCGCCCGTCGCTCCTGGGCACAGGCCGGCGTCGACGAGCGGATCACGCTGCGCATCGCGCCGGCGATCGAGACGCTGCGTGACCTGCCGGGCGACGATCCGATCGACCTCGCGTTCATCGACGCCGACAAGGGCGGCTACGCGTCGTACTACGCCGAGCTGCTCCCTCGGCTGCGACCGAACGGCGTGATCCTGGTCGACAACACGCTGTGGAGCCGCAAGGTGCTCGAGCCGGCGGCGCAGGGCGACACCGACACCGCGGCGCTGCGCGACTTCAACGACATGGTCGCCGCCGACGGGCGCGTCGAGAGCTACATCCTCCCCCTCGCCGACGGCCTGACCGTCATCCGCAAGCGGTGATGACCGGGGACGTCGTCCGCCTCACCGACCGAGGAGGCGGACGTCGTCGTCGAGCTGCGACTCCTTCGCCGGCGCCACGTTGGTCACGACACGGCCATCAGAACAGCTCGAACAGCTCTCGGATCGCCTTGGCCTGGCCGCCGGTCGTCGAGGACATCACCGCGATCGGGAGCACACCGGTGTCAGCCCACGCCGCCAACCCGTCGCGCACCTCCGTCGACGAGCCGCTGAGCGTGCAGTCGTCCACCCACGCGTCGGTCATCAGCGACGGGAGGCGGTCGCGGTCGCCCGCCGCGAGCGCGTTCTCGATCTCCGTCATCTCCTGCTCGTAGCCGGCCAGCTTCCAGTAGTTGCGGTAGTTCGGCAGCGAGACGTAGCCGACGAGCGTGCGGCGGTGGATCGCCCGCGCGGCATCGCGATCGCTGTCGATCACGGTCGGGACCATGTTCGCCAGGAAGAACGTCTCGCGTCGCTCCGCGGGGATCCGGGCCACCTGCTTGGGCATGAACGAGCGCGACGCGTTCGCCCAGATCGCCCCGTCCGCCACCGACACCGCGAGGTCGAGCATCTTGTCGCGCAGGGTCGCGAGGTAGATCGGCGGCAACTCGCCGGCCTGGCGCCCTGCGGCGCGGATGCCCTCGACGTAGCTCGCCATGTCGGACAGCGGCTTGCCGGTGTTCAGCCCGAGGCGCTCCATCGCAGGTGCGTGGCTGACGCCGAGGCCGAGGCGGAAGCGACCGCCGCTGACCTCGGCGATGTGGCCCGCCGTGACCGCGACCTCGGCCGGATGGCTGTGGTAGATCGGCTGGATGCTGGTCCAGAACGGGATCGTCGAGGTGACGTGCGCGAGCGAACCGCACAGCGCGAGGTTGCCGTGGATCCCGGGGCTGGCCAACCCGGCGAAGCCGCGGCGTTCGGCCTCCGCGGCGAGCTCGAGGATTGCGCCACGCTTGGTGGCGACGCCGATCACGGACAGGGCAGGCATGTCGCTCATGTGCCGAAGGTAGCGGGCGGCCGGACCCGCATGTGACTAGCGTCGCTCCGATGGCCGGAACCCACGCGCGACGGCCGGGGCCGCTGCGCGTCGGCATGTTCTGCCCGTACAGCCTCACCATCCCCGGTGGGGTGCAGATGCAGGTGATCGGCCTCGCCCGTTCGTTGCGCGCGAAGGGGATCGAGGTAAGGGTGCTCGGTCCGTGCGACGGCCCGCCGCCGGAGACGTTCGTGACCCCGCTCGGCAACAGCCTGCCGACGGCGGCCAACGGTTCGATCGCCCCGCTCGCCCCGGATCCTGCTGCCGCCCTGCGCACGATCCGTGCGCTGATCGACGAGCAGTTCGACGTGCTGCACATCCACGAGCCGTACGTCCCGGGACCGACGATGACCGCGCTCGTCCTGCACCCCGCGCCCGTGGTGGCCACGTTCCACGCGGCCGGCCACAGCACGAGCTACGACGTGTTCGAACCGTTCATCCGCGGCTGGTCGCGCAACATCACGTACCAGACGGTCGTCTCCAAGGACGCGCTGGCGCTCGTGCAACCCGTCGCGCCGGGCGAGTAAGAGGTGCTGTTCAACGGCGTCGACCTGCCGCTGTACCGCGGCGTCGAGCCCCATCCCACCATCGGGCCGACGATCTTCTTCTGCGGTCGCCACGAGGAGCGCAAGGGCTTGGAGGTGCTGATCAAGGCGATGTCGGCGCTCGGTCCGGACGTGCGCCTGTGGATCGGCAGCAACGGGCCGGACTCGGCGCGCCTGCGTGAGACGTACAGCGGCGATCCGCGCATCGAGTGGCTGGGACGGTTGACCGAAGCCGACAAGATCGAGCGGCTCCGCGGCGCCGACGTCTTCTGCGCGCCGTCCCTGCACGGCGAGTCCTTCGGGGTCGTGCTGATCGAAGCGATGGCGGCCCACACGGCCATCGTGGCCAGCTCGCTCGACGGCTACCGCAACGTCGCCACCGACGACGCCGACGCGTTGCTCGTCGAGCCGGGCGACGTGGACGAGCTCGCCGCCGCGCTGCGTCGCGTCCTCGACGATCCGGTCCTCGCCGAGCGTCTGTGCCTCGCCGGGGACCGGCGCGCCGAGTGCTTCTCGATGGAGGTGCTGGCGAGCCGGTACGCCGATCTGTACCGGGAAGTGGTCGCAACGGGCGAGCGTCAACCGGCCTGGCGGCTGAGGGCGTCCGTCTTGCGTCGTCGCGTGGCCCGTATGATGGCCCGATGATCGCTCTCATCATCGTGATCGTGATCGTGGCTCTGCTGGTGATCTATGGCATCGCCTCGTACAACGGTCTCATCCGCAAGCGCAACCAAGTCGAGAACTCCTGGTCACAGATCGACGTGCAGCTCAAGCGCCGCATCGATCTCATCCCCAACCTCGTCGAGACCGTCAAGGCCTATGCCGCGCACGAGAAGGACACGCTCGACGCCGTGATCCGGGCGCGCAACGCAGCCATCGCCGCGCCCGACACGCCGGCCGGCCAGGCAGAGGCCAACAACCAGATCACCGGCGCCCTGCGCCAGGTGTTCGCGCTCAGCGAGGCCTACCCGGACCTCAAGGCGAACCAGAACTTCCTCGCGCTGCAGGAGGAGCTGACCGCCACCGAAGGTCGCGTCGCCTACGCGCGCCAGTTCTACAACGACAGCGTGCTGGGCTACAACAACAAGCTCCAGGCGTTCCCGTCGATGTTCTTCGCCCGGGCGCTGAAGTTCGACAAGCGTGAGTACTTCGAGGCGGACGAGGCATCGCGCGACGTGCCGAAGGTCCAATTCTGACGCTGCACCGCACCGTCTCTGCCTTCCTCGCCCCGACCCCGCACCCCCGCCAGCCATGTTCGAGCTGATCCGCGCCAACAAGCGGCGCAGCGTGCTGCTCATCGCGGGCTTCGTCGTCATCCTCGTCATCGTCGGCGCGGCGTTCGGCGTGCTCATCGGCTACGGCGTCGCGGGCACGTTGATCGCGCTCGCGTTCGCCGGTGCGATGGCGTTCTTCTCGTACTGGAAGGCCGACGCCGTCGCCCTTGCCGTGAGCAGGGCCAAACCCGCCGATCCGCAGGTCTACCAGCGGCTGCACAACCTGGTCGAGGGTCTGTGCATCGCCGCGGGGCTGCCCAAGCCGGGCGTCTACATCGTCGACGACCCGGCGCCGAACGCGTTCGCCACGGGTCGCAACCCCAGGCACGCCGCCATCGCGGTGACCACCGGCCTGCTGGAGAAGATGAACCGCGTCGAGCTGGAAGGCGTCGTCGCCCACGAGCTGTCGCACATCCGCAACTACGACATCCTCGTGTCCACGCTCGCCGTGACGCTCGTCGGATCGATCGCCCTGCTGACGAACGTCGCGGTGCGGATGATGTGGTGGAACGGTGGCCGGGTCAACCGTGACGGCGATCGCAACGGTGGCGGCAACCCCCTCGCCCTCGTCGGGTTCGCGCTGCTGATCTTCGCCCCGCTCGTCGCCAAGCTGATGCAGGCTGCGGTCAGCCGGCGCCGCGAGACGCTCGCCGACGTCAGCGCGTGCCAGCTCACGCGCTACCCGCCGGGGCTGATCTCGGCGTTGGAGAAGCTGCGCGACGACACCACCGTCACCCACGCCGCCTCGACCGCGACGGCCCACCTGTGGATCGAGCAGCCGATGTCGGGCGTCGGCGACGGCGGGAAGATGGGGAAGATCAACAAGATGTTCGACACCCATCCCCCCTTGGAGGAGCGGATCGCGCTATTGAGGGAGCTGTGATGACCCGAACATCCCGTCTGGCGGGCACGGGCGTCGTGTTCGTCGCCCTCGTCGCACTGGCCGCGTGCGGGAGCGACAAGGCGACCACGACGACCACCACGTCCGTGGTCACGTCCGCAGCGCCGTCGACCACATCGGCGCCGAGCACCTCGGCCGCCGTCGACACCAGCCCGGCCACGACACCCGCCGAGCAGTTGCCTACGACCACCGTCGCCGCCGTGCCGGTGATGCCGCTCACCGGCAAGCCGATCACGGACCCGGCCGCCGCGGCGCGCCAGGCGATCGTCGTCAAGGTCGACAACCACCCGGACGCCCGGCCGCAGAGCGGCCTCGGCGTCGCCGACCTCGTCTACGAGGAGAACGTCGAGCAGCTCACCCGGTTCGCCGCCGTGTTCCAGACGACGGTCCCGGACCCCGTCGGCCCGGTCCGGTCCGGTCGCACGCAGGACGTCCTGCTGCTCGGTTCGTTGAACAAGCCGATGTTCGCGTGGAGCGGCGGCAACGCCCGCGTCACGGCCGCGATCGAGGGTTCGGACTTCTTCGTCGTGCGCGTGGACGCCAACCAGTTCTCCAAGGCGGCCGGCACCTACCGGGCGAAGGGTCGTGCTGCGCCGCACAACCTGTACACGACCGGCTCCGGTCTGCTCTCGCTCAGCCCCGCGGGCTCCGAGCCGCCCCCGCAGCAGTTCCAGTACCTCGCCGCGGGAGCGACGGCGCCCGGCGATCCGTCCGCGGGCGTGCAGCTGGCGATGGACGGCGTGAACGTCAAGTGGACCTACGACGCGGCGAGCAACGGCTACCTGCGGTTCCAGGACGGTCAGCCGCACAAGGACCAGGAGCACGGTCAGATCAACGCCGCGAACGTCGTCGTGCTCACGGTCGACTACCAGCCGAGCCCGGCCGACGGCCGCAGCCCGGAGGCGCAGACGATCGGCTCCGGTGCGGTCGACGTGTACACCGGCGGCAAGATCGTCAGCGGTACCTGGACGCGCGCGGACCGCCTTGCCCCGTTCACGCTGACGGATGCGAGCGGCAAGCCGATCCTGCTGACCCCGGGCAGCACCTGGGTCGAGCTCGCCCGGGGCGGTTCCGCCACACCGCTCGCGTCGTGACGGGCGGCCCTCGGACAAGTCCTCGGGCGGCCACGGCGGCCGCAGGTAACCTGGGGGACATGACCTCGTCTGCCTCCGTGCCGCGAGCCACTGGGACGTTCCCCGTCAAGCGTGGCCTCGCCGAGATGTTGAAGGGTGGCGTCATCATGGATGTCGTCACCGCCGAGCAGGCGAAGATCGCCGAAGACGCAGGCGCGTGCGCGGTGATGGCGTTGGAGCGGGTGCCGGCCGACATCCGTCGCGACGGCGGCGTGGCGCGCATGAGCGACCCGGAGATGATCGAGGGCATCAAGGCCGCGGTCACGATCCCGGTGATGGCGAAGGCGCGCATCGGCCACTTCGTCGAGGCACAGATCCTCGAGGCGCTCGGCGTCGACTACGTCGACGAGAGCGAGGTGCTCACTCCGGCCGACGAGACGCACCACATCGACAAGTACAAGTTCACCGTGCCGTTCGTGTGCGGGGCGACCAACCTCGGTGAGGCGTTGCGCCGGATCAGCGAAGGTGCGTGCATGATCCGCTCGAAGGGCGAGGCCGGCACCGGCAACATCGTCGAGGCGGTGCGGCACCTGCGCAACATCCTCGGCGACATCCGCAAGCTGACCCAGGCGGACTCTGCCGAGCTGTTCCAGTGGGCCAAGTCGCTGCAGGCCCCGCTGTCGCTCGTGCAGGAGATCGCCGAGACCGGAGAGCTTCCGGTTCCGTTGTTCTGCGCAGGCGGCATCGCCACTCCTGCCGATGCGGCACTGGCGATGCAGCTCGGCGCCCAGGCCGTGTTCGTCGGTTCGGGCATCTTCAAGAGCGACGATCCGTCGCCGCGGGCCAAGGCCATCGTCGAGGCGACGACCCACTTCAACGACGCGCACATCCTGGCCAAGGTCAGCCGCGGTCTCGGCGCGCCGATGACGGGCATCGCGATGGACGAGATCAACCAGCGCTACGCCGATCGCGGCTGGTGATCGACGTGCCGTGCGCCGCGGATCGCGAGCCCCCAGGTGGAGGGTCGCACGGCTGATCCGACCGTGAAGATCGGAGGGAGCAGTCGAAGTGAGCGCAGCGAGCGGCGACCAGTCCCGACCATGAGGATCGGCGTGCTCGCGCTGCAGGGCGCGTTCGCCAAGCATGAAGCGGCGCTGAGCTCGCTCGGCGAGGCCACGTTGCAGGTGCGCACCCCGGCCCAGCTCGCCGAGGTGGACGCGCTGGTCATGCCGGGCGGGGAGAGCACGACGATGTCGCGGCTGCTCGTCACCTCGGAGCTGTTCGAGCCGCTGCACGAGCGCATCGCCGAGGGGATGCCAGTGTTCGGTACGTGTGCCGGGATGATCCTCCTCGCGACCGACGTGCTCGACGGCCGCCCGGACCAACGCTCCTTCGCGGCGATCGACATCGCCGTGCGGCGCAACGGCTACGGGCGTCAGATCGACAGCTTCGAGACCGACATCGCGGTCGACGGCCTCGACGAACCGTTCCACGCGGTGTTCATCCGCGCCCCGCGCGTCGAATCGGTCGGGGTCGATGTCGAGGTGCTCGCCGAACACGAGGGTGTTCCCGTGCTCGCTCGCCACGGCGTCGTGTTCGTGGCATCGTTCCATCCGGAGCTCACCGGCGATGCACGCCTGCACGCCGCGTTCCTGCAATCGATCAGGAGGTAACCGCCGTGTCGGGCCATTCCAAGTGGGCGACGATCAAGCACAAGAAGGGCGCGGTCGACAAGGCACGCGCCAAGGTGTTCAACAAGATCGCCCGTCAGCTCGAGGTCGCCGCGCGCGAGGGCGGCGGCGACGCGACCACCAACGCCTCGCTGCGCACCGTCGTGCTCAAGGCCAAGGCCGCGCAGATGACGAACGACGCCATCGAGCGCGCCGTCAAGCGCGGCACCGGTGAGGGCGCCACGGGGACGTACGAGTCGATCACGTACGAGGGGTACGCGCCGGGCGGCGTCGCGCTGCTCATCGACGTCCTCACCGACAACCGCAACCGCACCGGATCCGAGGTGCGCAACGTGTTCAGCAAGCTCGGCGGTTCGATGGCGGAGCCGGGCGCGGTGGGGTGGCAGTTCAGCCGGCGCGGCGTCGTGCACGTCACCGGCGGCGACGAGGACGCGGTGATGATCGCCGCGCTGGAGGCCGGAGCGGACGACGTCGCGGCCGACAGCGACGGCTTCCGGGTGACGTGCGAGCCGAGCGCGGTGTACGGGTTGCGCGACGCGTTGGAGGCGGCCGGCCTCACGGTCGAGTCCGCCGAGAGCACGATGGTGGCCAGCGCCACCATCGAGGTCAGCGACGCCGACGATGCCCGCAAGATCCTGCGGATCATGGATGCGCTCGAGGACAACGACGACGTCCAGGACGTCTACAGCAACTTCGACATCAGCGAGGAGCTGATGGAATCGGTCAGCGCCTGACCGCGGTCGCCGGGGCGCGCTCGTGCCGTCGGCGGCGCGTGAGGTTTTCGGTGGTTGCCATCATCACTACTCTCGGGGGCGTGACGCAGCACACACCGACGTCCACGGCGGCCCGCGGCGAACTGGCCGAGGTGGTGCGCGCATGAGCATCGGCATTGGTGACCCGGCGCCGGCGTTCTCGTTGCCGTCCACCGGCGGCCGCACGATCTCGCTGGCCGACTATCGCGGCAGGCCGGTCGTGCTC
>JAODBQ010000141.1 GCA_025464045.1 Ilumatobacteraceae bacterium | reverse complement strand
GGACTGGCGCGCTGGCGTCGGTCAGGTGCGCGAGCGGAGCATGTGGTCGCGCCTCGCGGTGGCTTCGGCGCGCAGACCATCGAGATCGACGGTGATGCAGCGACCGTCGCGTACGACCTGACGACCGGCGATCAGCACGTCGCGCACGGAACGACCGTCCGACGCCCAGATCAGCTGCCGCACGGGGTCCACCGAGCGCGGCGTCCACTGCACGTCGCTCGTGTCGTGCACCACCAGGTCCGCGTGCTTGCCGACCTCCAACGAGCCCAGCACCGATGCCTTGCCGATCGCCTCGGCGCCGCGGATCGTGGCCAGCTCGAGCCCGTGGTGCGCGGTGAGGCTCGCCGGGTCGCCGGCGCGGTCGCGCTCCAGCCCGACGAACAGCGCGGCGGCGCGCAGCACGTCCACCGCGTCGCCGGCGTTCTCGGCGTCGCAGCCGAGCGCGAGCCGTCCACCGCTGGCGAACAGCTCGCCGTGACGACCGGCGCGGGTGACCCCTTGGGCGAGGCGCAGGTACGCCCACGGGCACGCGGCGACGGCGGTCCGGGTGCGCAGCACGACCTCGACCTCGGCATCGTCGAGGTGCACCGCGTGGGCCACGAGCACGTGCTCGCCGAGGACGCCGAGCGAGTCGAGGTGCACGAACGGCCGCCGGCCGGTCCGGGCGAGGTAGCTCGCCGCGTCGCCGGCGTGCGGCGACAGGTGGAACGTCATCCGTGCGCCGCGGGACCTGGCCAGCTCGCTGGCGTCCGCGGCGAGCTCGTCGCTCATCAGATCGTGGCCGACCAGCGTCACCCATGCCTCGACCAGCCCGCCCGGCGGGTAGCGGTCGAGCAGGTCGGCGTGGCGGGCGACCACCTCGTGCGCCGGCGCAGCGAACGGCGCGTCGGCGACGTCCCACCCCCACTGCCCCAGCCCGAGGCGCATGCCCACCGCCTGCGCCCCGGCCGCAACGCGGTCGGGATGGGCCACCGTGCCCGCCTCGATCGTGCAGGTGATCCCGTTGCGCACCGCCGCGATCGAGGCCAGCGTGGCCGACAGCTCGTCGTCGTCGCCGGTGTGGGCGGTGTGCACCGGCACCGCCCAGTCGAAGATCGCCGCCTGGCTGTCGATGTCGTCGGGGATGCACGAGGCGATCAAGCGGTCCCCGGTGAGGTGCTGGTGCGCATTGACGTAGCCCGGCGTCACCAGCGCATCGACCGACCCGATCACCTGCGCCCTCGGCGCATCAGCGCGCAGGTCGGCGAAGGGTCCGATGGCCACGATCTCCCCACCGGCGACCGCGACAGCGCCGTCCGCGATCACTCGGGCACCGTTGTCGACGGTGACGATGGTGCCACGCACGAGCGTCTCCGCAGCGGCCGGGCCCCGTGCGCGGCGCTCGGCATGATCCACCCGTCGAGCGTGTCACGCGCGCTTCCGCGCGCCGCGTATCGCGTGTTACGTTCCGATGACGGACAGGCCAGGTGCGTGGACCACACGTGCCCGGAGCGGACATGCCAATCCCCGGGGATCGACCCCAAGCACAACGGAGACATGACGATGGCCAGGATCCGGCTCCATCAACGACTCGGCGCGTTCGGCTTCACCGTGACGATGGGCCTCGTGGGCGCGGGCACGTTGGTGCGTGCGTGCGACACGTCGGCCACCAAGCCGGCGGTCCGCGTCGCCCCGCCGGCGGCGACCACCGTCGTGCAGATCGTCAACCAGCAACGTGCCGCCGCGGGCGTCCCGGCGGTGGCCGAGAACGTGCTGCTCGACGCCGCGGCCAAGGTCCAGTCGGCCGACCAGGCCAGCCGCCAGGTGATGACGCACAGCGGCGCCGACGGCTCCGATGCCGGCCAACGACTGGAGATCGTCGGCTTCGCCTGGAGCACGTGGGGCGAGAACGTCGCGGCTGGCCAGGCGACGCCGAGCCAGGTGATGGATGCGTGGATGAACAGCAGCGGCCATCGGCGCAACATCCTCGACCCGGCGTTCACGAACATCGGCGTCGCCTCGACCCAGGGGGCGAACGGCGTCGTCTACTGGACGATGGACCTGGCCACGCCCCGCTGAGGTGCGACACCCCCTGCGTAGGCTCGCAGGGTGGTCATGATCGTCGACGACCGCCCAGCGGCCAGCCTCCAGCTCACCTGGGCGCGCGACGGTCTCCTGGCCTGGCTGCCGGCGCAGAGCCGGGTCGGTGCGAACATCCCGGCGAGCCTGGCGCGCTCGTTCCACGGCGGCCTGCCGTGGTCGCACACCACCATCGGGCATCTGCGGGTGCCCACCGGTGACCTGCAGGTGATCGGCCAGCACATCGCACCGGAGGCGTTCGTGACGCTCGGTGAGGTGGCCTCCACCGCCAGCCCGTCGATGCGCTGGTTCGGTGCCCTGCGCGAGCACGCGGTGGGACTGGTCCGCGCCGGGCGGGTGCTGCCCCGGCTCGAGCAGCGCGACCAGCGCCACTGGCTGGCGTCGTGGCGTCCGCTGGACACCGATCGAGCCGCGATCGTCGCGGCGATGGGCCCGTCGATGCCGCCGGTGTGCGCGGCCGCGCTGGTGGTCGAGGTGCCGAAGGCGCCGGACCACGGTGCCCTGCTGGCCGGCATCGTGCTGGACCGGTTCGTGGACGTCGCCGCGCGGTCGGTCCTGCGCGCGGTCGGCTGGCGTGCAGACGTCGGCACCGTGCGCCAGGCGTGGGCGAGCGCGGCGCGGTCCGTCGGCAAGGCACTCGCCGGCGACGCCGAGTTCGGGATGGCGGGATCGGAGGCGTTGGAGCCGCACCTGGCCGTGGCCGCGACCGCCTTCGAGCGGATGCAGGCGCGCATCGCCGGCGGCCCCATCGTGCGCACCCGTCTGCGCCTCGCGCTGCCCGACGACGTCGGCGGGGACTGGCCGGTCACCCTGGAGCTCGTGGACAGCGACGACTCCTCGCGCTGGTGCACGATCGCGGACGTCGCCGGCGGCACGCCGGCCGCGCTGCAACTGGCGGGCGGTCCCGAGCGCCTCGCCGACCTGTCGGTGGCAGCGGATCTCGGGGCCGGCCGCCTCGCGACGGTCCTGCCCGAGGTCGTCGACGCGCTCGCCGAGCTCGACGCCTCGATCGAGCTCGAGCAGGCGGCGCTGGTGCTCGAGCGCTACGACGCGGTGCGCGCCGCCGGCGTCGAACTGCTCGTCCCCGAGCAATTGGCCCGGCGGCGGCCGCAGGTCCGCGCCACCGCCACGCCGAAGACGGAGGGTGCCGGGAGGTTCGGTGCGGAGGCGCTGCTCGACTGGAACGTGGTGGTCGACGACGAAGCGGTCGACGAGGCGACCCTGCGCCGTGCCGCCGAGCTCGGCACGAGCCTGATCGAGGTCGGCGGCCGCTGGGTCCGCCTCGAGGGCAACGATGTCCGCCGGGCCCTCGTCGCGGTGTCCGAGCACCGTCAGCGTCACGGCACCGTCGGCACCATCGGGCTGTTGCAGCTCGCCGCCGAGCTCGAGGAGGAAGCCGCGGCCGCGGCTGCCGACGCCGTCCCCGACGCCCCGACGGCCCCCACCATCACGGGCAGCGGCTGGCTCGGCGAGCTGCTCGCCGGGTTGCCGGACACCTCGCTGACCGACGGCGACGTGCCCCCGGCGTTCGCCGCCACGTTGCGCCCGTACCAGCTCCGCGGCCTCGGCTGGCTGCAGTTCCTCCGCCGCCTCGGGCTCGGGGGCTGCCTCGCCGACGACATGGGGCTCGGCAAGACGCCGACCACCCTCGCCCACCTCGCCGGCATCGACGGCCCGCACCTCGTGCTCTGCCCGCTGTCGGTTGTGCGCAACTGGCAACAGGAGGCGGCGCGGTTCGTGCCGATGGCCCGCCTGCTCGTCCTGCACGGCACCGTGCGCCCACGCGGCGACGCGCTCCGGCGAGCGGTCGCGGCGGCCGACATCGTCGTCACCACCTACCACTCGGCCACGCGGGACATCGACGCGCTGGTCGAGGTGGACTGGAGCACCGTCGTGCTCGACGAGGCGCAGGCGGTGAAGAACCCGCACACCCACGCGGCGAAGGCCGTTCGCCGGTTGCGCGCTGGGCAGCGCATCGCGCTCACCGGGACGCCGGTCGAGAACCGACTCGGCGAGCTGTGGGCGATCCTCGACGTCGTCGCCCCGGGCCTGCTCGGCAGCGAGGCCCACTTCCGTTCCCACTTCGCCCTGCCGATCGAGCGTCACCGTGACGACGCTGCCGCCGCAGCGCTGCGCCGGCTGACCTCACCGTTCCTGCTGCGCCGCACGAAGGCCGACAAGTCCCTCGTGCCGGACCTGCCGGACAAGGTCGAGCAGATCGCCTGGGCGTCGTTGACGCGCGAGCAGGCGGCGATGTACCAGGCCGTGGTGGATCAGCTGCTCGTCGACGCCGAGCAGGCATCGGGCATGCGCCGGCGCGGGCTCGTCCTCGCCGCGCTCACCCGTCTCAAGCAGATCTGCAACCACCCCGCGCACGCCCTCGGCGACGGTTCCCGCCTCGGCGGACGCAGCGGCAAGCTCGCCCGGTTCGACGAGCTCGTCGCCGACCTGCTCGACGCAGGCGAGCAGGCGCTCGTCTTCACCCAGTACCGGGTGATGGGCGAGCTCCTCGCCCGTCACCTGCAGGAGCGGTTCCAGCTCCACGCGCCGTTCCTCCACGGCGGCGTCGCCCGGCGCGGCCGGGATCGCATGGTCGAGGAGTTCCAGCTCGCCGAGGGCTCACCGCTGCTGATCGTCTCGCTCAAGGCAGGCGGCACCGGGCTCAACCTCACCGCCGCCAGCCGCGTCGTGCACTACGACCGTTGGTGGAACCCCGCGGTGGAGGACCAGGCGACGGACCGTGCGTGGCGCATCGGGCAAACCCAGTCGGTGTTCGTGCACAAGCTCGTCTGCCAGGGAACGATCGAGGAGCGCGTGGCCCAGTTGATCGACGACAAGCGCGCCCTCGCCGATTCTGTCGTCGGGCCGGGTGGCGAAGGCGAGAGCTGGCTGAGCGAGATGAGCACCGACGAGCTGCGCGGGCTCGTCACCCTCGATCGTCATGCGGTGACCTCGTGAGCGACGCGGGCAGCGCCGCTCCGGTCCGCATCGTGCCGCGGGTGCGCACCCGCCAACAGCTCGCGGACGCCCCCGCGAAGCTCGTCGCCACGCTGCTCTCGGTCGCCACCGCCGGCCTGCTCGACGCGGGCCGGTTCCGACGCGGTCGGGAGTACGCCTCGAGCGGTTCGGTCACCGAGCTCGTCGTCGGGTCGCGCACGCTGCGCGGGACGGTGCAGGGGAGCCGGCGCGAGCCGTACGAGGTCGAGGTGCACACGAGCCTCGTGCGATCGCCCGCCGGCGGCGTCGCCAGCGTCCAGGCGCTGATGTCGATCACCCCCGACGCGGACGACTTGCACGTCGTGTGCACGTGTCCCGACGCGGACGACAGCGTCTGCAAGCACGCCGCCGCCGTGCTGCTCGCGTTCGGTGAGGAGGCCAGCGACCGGCCGGAGCTGCTGTTGACCTGGCGCTGCGGCGACGTGGCCGCGCCGGAGCGGGCGACGATCGGCTCGCGTCGCTGGGGCGCTCCACCCGAGCGCTCGGTCGCGGGTGGATCCGTCAACCGGGGCCCGTCGGGCGGCAGGGGTCCGGCGGGGCGCGGTGCCGGCGGCCCGCCGTCGCCGTTCGCCACTCCGGCGTGGCTCGAGTTCGTCGACTTCCCCGCCCCCTTGCCGGCGATCACCGATGTTCCGGTGGGCGCCCTGGGCCCGGGTGGCGAGGCGGACGCCGACGCCGAGGGCGATGGATCGGGCGTCGCCGCCCCGGCCCGTCCCGCCCCGGCCCGTTCCGCCCCGGTGTCGCTGGGTTCGGAACGACTCGGCTCGTTCGACCTGTCGGCGATGGTCCGCAGCGCCCAGCAGGCGATGCGCGCCGCCAGCAGCGACGTCATCTGACGCCATGCCCGCACGTGGGTCGTGACGATGGGCAGGCGAGCGCCGACGCGCGATACGGTCTGACCATCAGTCCGACGTTCGATCCTCTCCACCGCGACACCGTGTCGTCGCAGGTGCGCCGGCGACTCACGGATGCGATCCACACCGGCGAGCTCGCGCCGGGTTCGCCGCTACCTGCTGAGCGGGCGTTGTGCCAGGAGTTCGGCGTCGCCCGCACGTCGGTGCGCGAGGCGATCCAGGGTCTCGTCATCGCCGGCTTCGTCGAGCGTCGGGGCAATCGTTCCGTCGTCTCCGAGCGACTTCCCGACCTCCATCTGGTCGGTTCCTCGTCTCCCGAGATGGCCCGTCAGGTGCTGGAGCTGCGTGGCGCGATCGAGCCCGCCATCGCCGAGCTCGCGGCGCGCCGCGCCACGACCGAGCAGCGCGCCGAGATCGCCGAGATCGTCGCGCGGCCGGTGAGCTCGATGGGCGAGCTGCGGCGGCTCGATGTGCAGCTGCACGAGGCCCTCGCCAGGGCGTGCGCCAACCCGCTGCTCACCGAGGTGCACGCGAAGGCGATGGCCCTGCTGCGCGGCGACCTGCTGGAGATGACCCAGCCGACGCCCGAGGGTGACGGTGCAGCCCTGGTCGCCGCTGGCGAGGCCGCGTGCCGCGCCATCGCCGACGCCGTGCTCGCCGGCGACGGTCGCCGCGCCGCTGTCGCGCAAGCCGCCCACGTCGACCGCATGACCCGACGCCTGAACCCGCCCGACTGAGCTCGGGCAACAGGGCGAGCCCGTTCCGGACATCGAACGACCGAGCATTCCCCGGTCAGGCGATGACCAGTAGGACGACGAGGCCCGATCCGGTCGAGCTCGTCACCGCTCGTCACCGCTCAACGTGTGCA
>JAODBQ010000122.1 GCA_025464045.1 Ilumatobacteraceae bacterium | reverse complement strand
CTGCACGGTTCATCGGCGACATCTCGTACTCGGTGTACCTGTGGCACTGGCCGCTCATCATCATCGCGCCGTACATCCCGGGCTGGGGGCTCGACGGCTGGAACCGCGTGGTGCTCTTCATCGGCTCGTTCGTGCTCGGCTGGCTGAGCAAGAAGTTCATCGAGGACCCGGCGCGCACCTGGCGCTGGCTGGTGAGCAAGCGTCCGCGGGTCACCTACGCCTTCGTGGTGGCCGGGATGGCGGTGCTCGCGCTTACCGCCGGCATCGTGTTCGCCGTACAGAACCCGTCATACCAGGCCGCCGCGGCCGAGCTGAAGACGATCAGCGCCAACCCGCCGGCCTGCTTCGGCGCGCTCGCCGGCCCGGACTGCGTGAACCCGGCGCTCGCCGGCAAGGTGATCCCGGATGCCGGCTTCGGCAACGCGGACAAGCCAGGCCATGACGACTGCTTCGTGCAGCTCAACGAGTCCGCGGTGAAGGCCTGCCACTTCGGGTCGAGCGCGGCGGATGCACCGCGCGTGGCGCTCATCGGCGACAGCCACGCCTACCAGTACATCGAGACGATGATCCGTCTCGCCGACGACAACGGCTGGTCGCTCACGACGTACCTCAAGGGCGCCTGCCCGTGGAACACGACCCCGATCGGCGGCCCGAGCGTGGCCTTCACCGACTCGTGCCACGCCTGGTTGGGCAACCTCTCGTCAACCCTCGCGAAGGCGCCGAAGTTCGACGCGATCGTGGTGGGCGCGCTGCACGACACCCCGTACCCGGGAGCGTCGGACGCGCAGATCGCGAGTGGCTTCGTCTCGGCGTGGTCGCAGGCGAAGGGCGCGCCGATCGTGGCGATGGTGGACAACCCCGACTTCCTCACCGACCCGAACAAGTGCCTCCGCACCAGCACGCCCACGGACTGCACCGAGGCGCGGTCGGATGTGCTGGCGAAGGTCGACCCGCTGGCCGTCGCGGCCGCCAAGGCGGGCGCCACCCCGGTGGACCTGACCGACAAGTACTGCGACGCCACGAAGTGCTTCAGCGTGATCGGCGGCGCGAACGTCTACCGCGACCAGGACCACCTCACGGTGACGTGGACGCTGACGATGCAGAAGGCCATCGGCGACGCCGTGCACCAGACCCTCACCAACCACGCGAAGGCCCCCCTGGAGTAGCGCGCCGGCTCCCGCTAGAGCGCGCGTGGTGACGTCAAGCCGCGGGGTAAGCGTGGCGTCGGTGCGTTCCTGGCATCCTCCTCGCCGGTGTGTTGTACCAAATGCAGGACTCATCACCCGAGCGGCCTGCGTGCGCGTGACGATCGGATGCGTGGGAGCGCTCATTACCTGCATTTGGTACGTCGAGAAGAGGAGGGCGGACAGCGCGGATGGCCGCTGCGGGAGCCGGTAGCGTGGAGGCATGCGTGCAACAGTGCTTTATGGCGAACGTGACATCCGGCTCGACGAGGTACCCGATCCCCAGCTGAGCACGGGCGGCGACGCCATCGTGCGCGTCGTCGCGGCGTGTGTGTGCGGCTCCGACCTGTGGCCGTACCGCGGGGTCGTGCCGACCGATTCTCCCAAGCGCATCGGACACGAGTTCATCGGCGTCGTCGACCGCGTCGGCCCGAACGTCACGAAGATCAAGCCCGGCGACTTCGTGATCGCCCCCTTCTACGACTGCGACATGACCTGCGCCAACTGCCTCAACGGCGTGAGCACCAGCTGCCTGCACGGCGGCTGGTGGGGCGCGGATGACCGGGTCGGCGGCTTCGCGGACGGCGGCCAGGGCGAGTGGGTGCGCGTGCCGCACGCCGACGGCACCCTCGTGGCCGTGCCGGCGCAGCCGACGCCGGAGCAGCTCCCCGGCCTGCTGACGCTCGCGGATGTCATGGGCACCGGCCACCACGCGGCCGTCTCGGCCGGCGTGACCAGTGGCAGCACCGTGGTTGTGGTCGGCGACGGGGCCGTCGGGCTGTGCGCGGTGCTCGCCGCGAAGCGGCTCGGGGCATCCAGGATCGTGGCCATGTCGCGGCACGCCGACCGCCAGGCGATCGCTCGCGAGTTCGGCGCGACGGACATCGTGGAGGCTCGCGGTGACGAGGGCGTCGCGGCGATCAAGGCGATGTTCGACGGCATCGGCGCCGACTGCGTGCTCGAGTGCGTCGGAACCAAGGAGTCGATGGACCAGGCGATCCGCTCGACCCGTCCCGGCGGCATGGTCGGCTACGTCGGCGCGCCCAACGGCGGTGTCGAGCTGCCGGTCCGGCGCCTGTTCAACACGAACGTCGGCGTCTACGGCGGCGTCGCGCCGGTGCGCAACTACATCGAGGAGCTGCTGCCCGAGGTGCTCGACGGCACCATCAACCCGGGGCTCGTGTTCGACCTGCAGCTGCCGCTCGCCGACGTGGCCGAGGCCTACGCCGCAATGGACGAGCGCCGTGCGACGAAGGTGCTGCTAACGCCCTAGCTCCTCCAGGATCACCGCGACGAACGCGTCGACGTCGGCCTCCGTGGTGTCGAA